>DASTNU010001110.1:0-5446 GCA_035720605.1 Longimicrobium sp.
TCCACCGCGCCGCGTTCAGCGTGGCGGGGCCGGTGATCGGCGGCAGGGCGCGCATCACCAACCTGCCGTGGTGCCTGGACGAGCCGGCGCTGGCCCGGGCGTTCGGCGTGGAGCGCGTGCTGCTGGTGAACGACCTGCAGGCCACCGCCTACGCCATCCCGCACCTGGGTCCGGAGCAGGTGGCCCAACTGCTGGAGGGCGAGCCGGACCCGGACGGCGTGCGCGCGGTGGTCGCCGTGGGCACGGGGCTGGGGGAGGCGATGCTGGTGCCGGACGTGGACGGCTTCCTGGCGCTCCCCACGGAGGGCGGCCACACCGACTTCGCCCCGCGCGACGCATTGCAGCGGCGGCTCCTCGCCCACCTCTCGCGCGCGCACGAGCACGTGAGCTACGAGCGCGTCTGCTCGGGGATGGGGATCACCACGCTCTACCGCTTCCTGGCCGAGCGCGCGCCGGAGCCGCCGCCGGCCTGGCTGGCCGCGCGCCTGGCCGCCGGCGGCGACGTGACGCCGGCCATCGTGGACGGCGGGACGAACCCCGAGCGCGGCTGCCCGGTCTGCCGGCGGACGCTGCGGCTGCTCGCCGCCATCCTGGGCGCGGAGGCGGGGAACGCCGCGCTCCGCTGCCTGGCCACGGGCGGCGTGTACCTGGGCGGCGGCATTCCCCCCCGCATCCTCCCCGTGCTGCGCGGCCGCGCCTTTCGCCAGGGCTTCCGCGAGAAGGGGCCGATGTCGCGGCTGATGGCCCGCGTCCCCGTGCACGTGATCCTGGAGCCGCGGGCCGCGCTGCTGGGCGCAGCGAGGTACGGGATGGCGATGGCAGGGAATAGGGAATAGGGAATAGGGAATAGGGGACAGCGGGACGGGAACGCGAGCAGCATTCGCGGAGGGCCGGACCCGCAGGCCCCGCGCCCGGCGGTTGAAACCGCTGCTGGAACGTCACGAAGTCCGCCTGCGCGGACTCCGCGTGGGCGAGATCACGGAGCGTATCGGGCCGCCAGGTTCGGACGGTAGATTCCTCGGTCGGCGCCAGACATTCGCGCGGGGGATGGTTTCGCGCGACGCCTCCCTCGGAATGACAGTTTGGTGCGCGCATTGGAGTTCTCCCCTCTCCCGCGCAGTTTGCGGGAGAGGGGCCGGGGGTGAGGGGTCCGCGCGAAGCGCGACGCTGTTCACGCTCCCGCCTCGCACTCACGCACTCACGCACTCACGCACTCACGCACTCACGCACTCACGCACTTCCCTCCAACCCGTCCCGCCCGTGACGCAGATCCAGCTTCACACCATCGACTACCTCATCCTGGCCATCTACTTCGCCTTCGTGCTGGGGATCGGGGTGGCGCTCAGGCGCTACATGCGCTCGTCCACGGACTTCTTCCTCTCGGGCCGCTCCATCCCGGCCTGGGTGGCGGGGCTGGCGTTCCTCGGCGCGAACCTGGGGGCGCAGGAAGTGATCGGGATGGCGGCGTCGGGGGCCAAGTACGGCATCGCCACCAGCCACTTCTACTGGATCGGCGCCATTCCCGCGATGGTGTTCGTGGGGGTGTTCATGATGCCGTTCTACTACGGCTCGCGCGCCCGCTCCGTCCCCGAGTACCTCAAGCTGCGCTTCGACGAGAAGACGCGCGGGTTCAACGCCATCACCTTCGCGGCGATGACGGTCTTCTCGTCCGGCATCAGCATGTACGCCATGGGGCTGCTGCTGGGCGTGCTGCTGGGGTGGGACTTCAGCTTCAGCGTGCTGGTCTCCGCCGTCATCGTCCTGCTGTACATCTTCCTGGGCGGATTGACGTCGGCCATCTACAACGAGGTTCTGCAGTTCTTCCTGATCGTCGCCGGCTTCATCCCCCTGGTCTACCTGGGGCTGCAGGACGTCGGGGGATGGGCGGGGCTCACGGAACGGCTGGCGGTGACGGCGCAGCAGGCGGGGTTCGCGCCGGGGGCGTACACGGAGTCGTGGCAGCACATGGGAAACCCGGCCGCCAACCCCATGGGCGTGGAGTGGTTCGGGGTGGCGATGGGGCTGGGCTTCGTGCTCTCCTTCGGCTACTGGACCACGGACTTCCTGGTGGTGCAGCGGGCCATGGCGGCGGATTCCATGTCCGCCGCGCGCCGCACCCCGCTGATCGCCGCCTTTCCCAAGATGATGTTCCCCGCGCTGGTGATCCTTCCCGGGATGATCGCCATCGCGCTGACGACCCAGGCGGGCGCCAGCGGGTTCGAGCTGCCCACCAAGCCGGACGGGTCGCTCAACTACGACCTGTCGATTCCGCTGATGCTGGGCCACTACTTCCCGCCCGGGCTGCTGGGGCTGGGGCTGACGGCGCTGATGGCGTCGTTCATGAGCGGGATGGCCGGGAACGTGACGGCGTTCAACACCGTGTGGACGTACGACATCTACCAGGCCTACATCCGAAAGGGCGCGAGCGACGCGCACTACCTGTGGATGGGCCGCATGGCGACGGTGGGCGGCATCGCCCTCTCGGTGGCGACGGCGTACGCCACGACGGCGTTCAACAACATCATGGACATGCTGCAGCTGGTGTTCGCGTTCGTGAACGCCCCGCTGTTCGCCACCTTCCTGCTGGGCATGTTCTGGCGGCGCACCACCGGCCACGGCGCCTTCACCGGCCTGGTCAGCGGCACGGCGGCGGCCGCCATCCACCACGGCCTGACGCTCCCGGCCAACGCGGGGGTGGGGATCAAGGGCGGGTGGATGGGGACGCTGATGAACACCTATCCCAGCGAGATGGCGCAGAACTTCTGGACCGCCATCTGGGCGTGGACCACCTGCTTCGTGGTGACCATCGTCGTCAGCCTGGTGACGAAGCCGCGCCCGGACGAGGAGCTTCGCGGGCTGGTGTACTCGCTCACCGAGCGCCCGCGCGACGAGGGCGAGCCGTGGTACCGGCGCCCGGGGGTGCTGGCGGTGCTGGTGCTGGGAATGACGCTGCTGCTGAACGTGGTCTTCTTCTAAAGGGGCTGACGGCGATGAACCTCGACATCCGGCTGCCGATCGGCGGGCTGTTCACCCTGCTGGGGCTGCTCCTGGCCGGCTACGGGCTGGTCTCCGACCGCGCCATCTACGAGCGCTCGCTGGGGCAGAACCTCAACCTCACCTGGGGGCTGGTGGTGCTGGCGTTCGGCCTGGTCTTCCTCTTCCTGGGCCGCCGCGGCGGCAGCGCGCCGCGCCTGGCCGCCGACGACCCCGAAGGCCGCGCCACCGAGGAGCGCGAGCACGCGCTGGGGCTGGAGCGCGAGGACGGCCCGCCGCGGGGGAGCTGAGGGGGCGGGGGCGCGGCGGCGGCGGCCGGGTCCGAAGAGGGGCAGAGCTTTCCCCCACGCCCGCTGCGCGGGAGGCCCTCTCCCCCGCCGGGCCTTTCGCTCGTTCCTCGCGACGGCCGGCGACCCCTCCCCCAACTTCGGGGGAGGGGTGGCAGGGACGGATCGCTGTGATGCGGCAGCCTCCCAGGTGTGGAAAGTAGATCCTTCGGTCGGCGCCATGGATCGCGAAGAACTCCGGGGTCACGCGGCGCCTCCCTCAGGATGACAAAGGTCGGGGTGGGGGAAAATTGCCACCGCGACGGGCCGACTCCCCTCTCCCGCGCAGTTTGCGGGAGAGGGGCCGGGGCTGAGGGGTCCGCGCGCAGCGCGACGCTGTTCGCCGTCGCCGTTCTCCCCCTACTCCGCGAGGAACGAGCGGGGAGGGGGCCGGGGGAGGGGCCCTGCTAGCGACCGTCTCGATCCGTCCGTGCCATCGATCTCCGCCCCATCCCCGGGCATCCCTCCTTCACCACCAGCGCATGATCCCCGTGCTTCGTCCGATCGTCGCGGGCGCCGTGGCGCTCGCCGGGACCGCGGTGCCCCTGATGGCCCAGTCGCCCCTCTACCGCTCCGACGCCTTCACCGTCACCGACACCTCCGTGCAGCAGGGGCGGTGGCGCGCGGTGGCCACGTCGCGCGACAGCATCGTCAGCACCTACCCGCGCGCCGGACGCGAGATGCACTTCCGCTTCAGCCTGAACGGGGCCGACAACGAGTTCCCGTCGGGGACGGAGCACACGCTGTACATCCGCCCCGCGAACGGCCGCATCGACTCGCCCGTGTACGTGTTCGGACAGGAGCAGCCGCCCTTCATCCCCACGCCTGAAGCGTATCCGACGAGCGAGGAGGGGGTGGCGCGGGTGACCATCACCCTGGACCTGCGGCACGTGCAGCGCGAGCTGCGGGAGCGGGGATCGTACGATCCGCCGTACGGCCCGCCGATCCAGCGCCTGGACGCCGTCTACGCCATCGGCGACGTGGAGCCGCTCAGCTGGGACTGGCGCGGCCTGCGCCCCGGCGGTCCCGCCCAGCTCACGGACGCCGACGGGGACGGCGTCTACACGCTGGTGATGCCGGTGGAGGCGCAGTACACGCGCCCGCTGGCGGCGGAGGGACAGGCGGTCTGGGCGCGGCGGGCGGACCTGTCGGCGTTCCCGCGGCTGCGGTCGCCGGAACGGCTGGTGGATGCGCTCTACCGCATGTCGCTGGAGGAGCTGACGCAGCTGGTGCGCGACGACGGCGCGCTCTCCGCCGGCGCCAAGTGGCCGGGGGTGTGGACGCGCGACGTGGCATACTCCTCCGTCCTCGCGCTGGCGATCGTGGCGCCGGACGCGGTGCGGCGCAGCCTGATGGCCAAGGTGGATTCCGCCGGCCGCATCATCCAGGACACGGGGACGGGCGGCTCCTGGCCGATCTCGACCGATCGGCTGACGTGGGCGCTGGCGGCGTGGGAGCTGTACGCGGTCACCGGCGACCGCGAGTGGCTGCGCACGGCGTACGACGTCATCGCGCGCTCCGCGGGCGACGACCTTCACGCCGTCTGGGACCCGCGGACCGGGCTGGCGAGGGGCGAGACGTCGTTCATGGACTGGCGGGAGCAGAGCTACCCGCGTTGGATGGACCCGCGCGACATCGCGCAGTCCGCCGGGATCGGCACCAACGTGGTGCACTTCGCCACCCACCGCATCCTGGCGCAGATGGCCGCGCTGCTGGGCGAGCAGTTCGAGTGGGGTAGAGGGAGCGCCGCGCACGCGCAGGCGATGCAGGAGCATTTCCGGACGCCGGAAGGATACTTCGGCGTCTTCCGCTACGGCCGGCTGCATCCCGCCCTCGCGCCGCGCTCGGACGCGCTGGGGAACGCGCTCGCCATCCTGTACGGCGCCGCGGACGCCGGGGGGAAGGCGACCATCGCCGCCACCATGCCGGTGGTGGACTTCGGCGCGCCCACCTTCTGGCCGTACATCCCCGACATCCCCCATTACCACAACGGCGCCCTCTGGCCCTTCGTCGGCGCCTTCTGGACCTGGGCGTCCGCCGAGGCGGGGAACACGGTGGGGGTGGAGCACGGGCTGGCCTCCATCTACCGCCCGGCCGCGCTCTTTTTGACCAACAAGGAGAACATG
>DASTNU010001111.1:0-5239 GCA_035720605.1 Longimicrobium sp.
ATGGTCGCCAGCACCGGCCACTTCGACGGCACGGAGCTGAACAGCGACCGGCAGCTGTGGAGCGTGGCCGGCAACCTGGCGGCGAGCTACCGCGTGCTCTTCGGGATGCGCTTCGACGCGGACCGCCTGCGCTTCGCGCCGATGGTGCCTCCCGCGTACCGCGGCGAGCGCACGCTGGAGAACCTGCGCTACCGCGGCGCGACGCTCGCCGTCACCGTGCGCGGGCACGGGAACGGGATCGCGCGCGTGCGGATCGACGGGCGCCCGGCGGAGCGCGCGGAGATCCCGGCGACGCTCGCCGGCGCGCACACGGTGGAGATCGAGATGAACGGCCTCTGGCCGCAGACGACCATCAACCGGGTGCCGAACCGCTTTTCGCCGGGAACCCCCGCGGTGCGGCTGGAGGGCGGCGCGCTGGCGTGGGACCCCGTGCCGGGCGCGGTGCGGTACGTCGTCTACCGCGACGGCTCCCGGGTGGGCACCACCACGGAGACGCGTGCGCCGGTGAACGAGGCCGGGCACGCGGAGGAGTGGCAGGTGATGGCGGTGGATTCCGCCGGACTGCAGTCGTTCCTGAGCGAGCCCGTCCGCGTCGCCGCCGACGCGGCGGTGATCGTCGCCCGGCCGCGCGGGTCGCCGCTGGAGCGCGAGCACGCGGGGTTCACCGGCGACGGCTACGTGCGCCTGACGCGCACGGAGAACACCGAGGTGGAGGTGCCGGTCCGCATCGCGTGCGGCGGGGAGTACGTGGTGGAGGCCCGCTACGCCAACGGCAGCGGGCCCATCAACACGGATGCCCGCGCCGCCATCCGCACCCTGCGCGGACCGTACATGGTGTGGGTGCTGGTGATGCCGCAGCGCGGCACGGACCGCTGGACGGACTGGGGCTACAGCACCGGGGTGCAGATGTACCTCCCCGCCGGCGAGAGCGTGCTGCGGATCGCCTTCGAGGAGGGGGACGAGAACATGGACGGCCGCGTGAACACGGCGCTGCTGGACCACCTGCGCCTGACGCGCCTCACACGGATGGACGACTGCCGGTAAGGGCGCCGGCTGTCCCATGAAACGAAGGACGCGGAGAGCCGGGAATCGCCTCCGCGTCCTTTCGATTGGATCCAGGGCAGGTCGCACACTTCGCGACAGCCGTGCGCACAGTGGCCCTTGCTTCGGAATTTCTTCGGTATTATCTTCGGGATGTCATCGGGTGCGGAGCACCGTCTGGCACACCTGGGGTGAGGTACCGAAGATGAAGGACGTCCCGGCAGATCCGCGGAGCGTGACCATTCAGCACCTGCGCGATGCCGCCGCGGGGCACGTGGAGAACACCTCGCTGCGGAACGTGGCGCGCGAGGTGGGGATGAGCCCCACGGGACTCAAGAAGTTCCTGGAGGGCACCACGCCGTACGCGTTCACCGTGCGCCGCCTGCGCAGCTGGTACGTGCGCCACGCCGCGGTGCAGCCCAGCCCGGTGGGGGTGGAGGACGCCGGTGCGGCGCTGGGCGTGCTGGTGCACGACCTGCACCCCAGGCCGCGCCGCGAGGCCGCGCTCTCCGTGCTGGAAGCCGTGGGACGCGGCTACGAGGAGAGCGGCAAGACCAGGCCCGCCTGGGTCGCCGTGCTGCGCACCCGCTACGACGCGGCATAAGGGCCCCCTCCCCCGACCCCTCCCCGCACCCGACCGCCGGTGCGGAGAGGGGAGAATAGCCGAGGACGCAGAGCAATCCGTGCTCGGCGTCCTCGTTCTCCCTCGCGCGGTGTCGTCCGCGAAGGCGGACGGCGCGCGTCGGCGCGATCAGTCGCCGCCCCGCGTTACATCGCGATCGTCCCGGGCGCCGGCGCCACGTCGCAGCGCTGGATCTCGGAGATGATCTTGTCGCAGCAATACCCGGTGTTGCACCCCGTGGGGGCGGCCCCGCCACAGGACCACGGGCAGGTGTTCTCCTGGGTGCAGGAGTTGCACGACCCACACAGCCACGACCAGCCGGTGATCGCCGCCGCCGCATCCTCCTGGTTGCCGTGGACCGTGCCCGGCTCCAGTGCCTCGTCCTGCACGTGGAACGAATCGACGCTGATGTCGTCCAGCTGCAGCCTGAGCTTCTTCATGACGTCCTCCGGCCTGGGGGGAAAAGGAAAGGCGCCGCGGATGGAAAGCAGGCGACCCCGCCGATCAGGAAGGATAATTTTGACGGGAAAGGCTGCGCGGCAGGAGTACTGTAGATCGGTATCGCCGACGGAGCAAGCAAACTTTTGACAGCGGCCAGGCAAAATACGCCGGCTCCAAAGTGGCGCCATCCGTAACTGGTTGTCCGCGAAGGCGGACAGCGCGTAGTCGTTGCGGCGACTTCAGTCGCCGTCTGCCGGCAACCGGACCACTTCCCCCTCCCGCGCCGACCGCCGCGCCGCCTCGATGATCTCCAGCCCAGCGACCGCATCCCCCGCATCGACGGGCGGCGGCGTGCCGTCCCGCAGCGCCGCGGCGATGCCGGCGTAGTAGTCCGGCCAGGCGCCGCGCTCCGTAGGTACGGGCGTCCAGTCATCCTCCACGCCGATGCGGCCCCAGCGGCCGGGCGGCTCCTCACCCCAGGCGGGATCCGGCGGGCGCGCGCCGCCGCGCAGCGCCTCCTCCTGCACGTCCAGCCCGTGCTTCACGTACGCCGCGCGGTTCCCCAGCACCCGCAGGCGCAGGTCGTGCTCCGGGGCGGTGGCGCTCATCCACAGGTGCGACCGCACGCCGGACGCGTGCGCCAGCGCCACGAACACGTCGTCGTCCACCTCCACCCCCGGCCGCCGGCGGTCCAGCTCCGCGTACACCTGGCGCACCGGGCCGAAGAGCACCAGCGCCTGGTCGATCAGGTGGCTTCCCAGGTCGTACAGGGTGCCGCCCGCCTCCGCGGGATCGGCCTTTTCGCGCCAGCTCTGCTTCGGCGTGGGGCGCCAGCGCTCGAAGCGCGATTCGAAGCGGTGCACGTCACCCAGCGCGCCGTCCGCCAGCAGGCGGCGGAGGGTGAGGAAGTCGCCGTCCCAGCGGCGGTTCTGGAAGACGGAGAGGAGCAGCCCGCGGCGCCGGGCGTCGTCGATGAGCCCGCGCGCGTCCTCCGCCGTCGCCGCCATCGGCTTGTCGATGACGACGGGGAGCCCCGCGGCGAGCGCATCCCGCGCCAGCGGCATGTGCGTGCGGTTGGGCGAGGCGACCACGACCAGGTCAAGCTCGTCCGCGCGCTCCCACAGCCGATCGCCGGAATCGACCACGTCCACGCCGGGATGGTCGGCGCGGGCCTGCGCGGCGCGCTCCGGGTTCGACGTGACGACCGCCGCCACCCCCATCCCCGGCACGGCCGCGACCAGCGGCGCGTGGAAGACCGCGCCCGCCAGCCCGTACCCGATCACCCCCACCCGCAGCTCGTCTCCGCTCATCCGACGATCACGATCATGGTGAAGGCCTGCGGCTGTTCCATTTCTGCAGGAAAGTCGCCGCACGCCGATGTCTGCGGGCCTCCGATCCACCGCCACGCGTACGTGCCGATGGCCCCCGGGGCTTGTGCAATCGTCCTGCCGCCTCGAAATTTGTTAGGAACGCTTCCAAATTACGTACACGATGAATCAGCGGCCGATGCACTATTCTCCCAACGTCCGGCGCATCGCCATCAACACGGGCGGCGGCGACGCGCCGGGGCTGAACGCCGTGATCCGCGCCGCCACCCTGGCCGCCCTGGACAACGGGTGGGAGGTGTACGGCATCCGCCGCGGCTACATGGGGCTGCTGCACGACGAGATAGACGGCGAGCCGGGGATGGTGCGGCTGTGCGCCGACGGCGTGCGCGGCATCACCCACCTGGGCGGCACCATCCTGGGCACCACCGCGCGCGGCAACCTGTTCGGGCTTCAGCCGCGCCAGCCGGACGGTACCTGGGGCCCCACCGATCCCTCGGACGACATCCTCCGCCGCTTCGCCGAGCTGGGGATCGACGCGCTGATCGCCATCGGTGGCGACGGCTCGCTCAAGATCGCGCACCGCCTCTTCCTCCAGGGGTTGCGCGTGGTTGGGGTGCCCAAGACCATCGACAACGACCTGGGCGCCACCGACATGACCTTCGGCTTTCAGACCGCGGTGGACGTGGCGACGGAAGCCATCGGCCGGCTGCACAGCACGGCGGAGGCGCACCAGCGGGTGATGGTGGTGCAGGTGATGGGGCGCCACACGGGGTGGATCGCGCTGGAGAGCGGGCTGGCGGGCGGGGCGGACGTAATCCTGATCCCGGAGATCCCGTACTCGGTGGACCGCATCGCGGAGAAGATCGCCGACCGGGAGCGCAACCGGCGCCGCTTCAGCATCATCGTGGTGGCGGAGGGGGCGCTGGCCGCCGGCGGCCAGCCCAGCTACGCGGACGAGAGCGGGCGGTACGGGGGCATCGCGGACCGGCTGGCGGCGGAGATCGAGCAGGCCAGCGGCAAGGAGACGCGCACCCTCACGCTGGGCCACATCCAGCGCGGCGGCAGCCCCGTGCCGTACGACCGCAACCTGGCGCTGCGCTTCGGGGCGGCGGCGGTGCACGCGGTGGAGCTGGGCAACTTCGGCTGCATGGTGGGCCTCAAGGGGCAGTCCGTCCGCAGCGTCCCCCTGGGCGAGGCCGTCACCCAGGTCAAGCGCGTCCCCGTCGACGGCGAGGTCGTCCGCACCGCCCGCCGCCTCGGCGTCTCCTTCGGCGACTGACCGGGAAGAACAGCACTCACGCAGAGCGGCTCTGCGTGAGTGCTGTTTCCGTTCTTACGCCACCTGGGAGCTCAGTTGACCACGAGCACCGCCGATCCGAACCGGACGTCGTCGTGGCTGGCGGTGATGGTCGCGGAGCCGGGGTCATAGCCGTAGACCTCCGCGGTCCGCGGATCGATGTCGCTGGCGGTGGCGACCGCAGGATCGTCGCTGCTCCAGTAGACGTAGCCCGTGGTGATCACCGCGCCCACGGCCGACCTGACCACGGCGGTCGCGATCGCCTGGTTTCCGCCCCCGGGGATCGTCTCGGGGTCCAGCGTAACGGTGATCCACCCGGCGGGATGCTGCACCGGCGTCGAGACGTAGATGGTGAAGTTGAAGCTCTGCACGGTGGTTGGCACCAGGAACGTCCAGGTCTTCGCCGACGATGGGTTCCCGGGCCCGACTACCTCGTTGTACTGGTAGTATGGCTGGTTCACGTTGGTGAACGTGGCCGTCCCATCCGGCACCACCTCGACGTCGCCGCTT
>DASTNU010001112.1:0-4140 GCA_035720605.1 Longimicrobium sp.
GTCACCCCGTCACCCCGTCACCTTGTCACCGTGTCACCCCGTCACCCCGTCACCTTGTCACAAGCAAACCGCCCCGGCGCCTCGAAAGGCGCCGGGGCGGCTGACTGCCGCGAGTCGCGTCGGACTTACTGGCCGCCGCGGTTCTCGCGCAGGATCTGGTCGCGGTACTCCTCGCTGGCGAAGATCGCGATCTCCACGCGGCGGTTGCGCGCGCGACCCGCGTCCGTGCTGTTGTCGGCGACCGGCTCCGACTCGCCGCGCCCCTCCACGCGGATGCGGCCCCCCTCGATCCCCTGCCCCACCAGGAACTGCCGCGCCGACTCCGCGCGCCGGAACGACAGGCGCATGTTGTAGTCGTCCGAGCCCTGGCTGTCCGTGTGGCCCACGATCAGCACCTCGGTGCCCGGATAGTTGCGCAGGCTGTTGGCCAGCTGCCGCAGGTTGTCGCGCCCGTCGGGGAGCACCTGGTCGCTGTCGAACGGGAAGAGCACGCCGCTCTCGAACGTCACGGCGATGCCCTCGCCCACGCGCTCCACCTCGGCGTCGGGCACGCTCTGCTCGATCTCGCGCGCCTGCTGGTCCATCCGCCGGCCGATCACCGCGCCGGCCGCGCCGCCCACCACCGCGCCGATGATGGCGCCGCGGGCCGTGCCGCCCGTCTGCCGCCCGATCACCGCGCCGATGGCGCCGCCCACACCGGCGCCCGTCGCCGCGCCGCGCTCCGTGTTGTTCATCGACGCACATCCGGAGAGTCCGGAGGTGCCGACGACGGTGAGCGCCGCGAGCGCCACCGTGAACTTGCGATTCAGTGCATTCATCACCCGTAGCTCCGTCTAGAGACTAGCCTGCCACATCAGCGAATTGGCGACTTCGCGGGCCGCTCACCTGCAAGGGCGGTGCCTCGGAAGCCGCCGGTACAGTCACGGGACGGGAAACTGCGGGCCCGGCACGAAAAAGCAAGGAAACGTCTGCGGATCCGCTCCACGTCCTGGTCCCGTTCATGACACGGGATGTCCTCATCTGATTACGTTTCAACAACTTATCCCGGTGACACCCCCGGGCGGCGAGCGGCAGGTGGATAGAAACATCACTCCTCTCCCGGTGCGATGATCGCCGACGAAGGCAGCACAGGCTCGTGCAGACCGTGGTCCGGAGATTGCCCCTACGCCCGCCCGTTCACCGAAACGCCGGATCTACCCGCGCCATCATCGATCCTTGTCTACCGTTGCGCCGTCTGCGGACGTGAACGCGAACCTGCTTCCATTCCTCAAAGAGCACTTCTCGCTCGAGCAGTTCCGTCCCGGGCAGGAGGAGACCATCCGCGCGGTGCTGGCCGGGCGCGACGCGCTGGTGGTGATGCCGACGGGCGCGGGGAAGTCGCTCATCTACCAGCTGCCGGGGCTGCTGCTGCCGGGGCTCACCGTCGTCGTCTCGCCCCTCATCGCGCTGATGAAGGACCAGACGGACAAGCTGGACGAGCTGGGCGTGGACGCGTGGACCATCAACTCCGCGCAGTCGGCGCGGGAGCAGCGGGAGGCGGAGGACGCGGTGGAGGGCGGCGGGGGGAAGATCCTGTACGTGACGCCGGAGCGCTTTCGCGACCGCGAGTTCTTCGAGGTGCTGCTGGACCGCGAGGTGTCGCTTTTCGTCATCGACGAGGCGCACTGCGTGAGCCAGTGGGGCCACGACTTCCGCCCCGACTACATGATGCTGGGCGGCATCGCCGAGCGGCTGGGGCGGCCGCCGGTGCTGGCCCTCACCGCCACGGCCTCGCCGCAGGTGCGCGAGGACATCATCCACCAGCTGCGGATGCGCGACCCGTTCACCTGGGTGGGCGAGCTCATCCGCGCCAACCTGTTCCTGGAAGTCCAGCCCACCGTCAACGAGTCGCAGAAGGACGCGGCGCTGGAGCAGATCCTCCGCAGGACGGAGGGGACCGGCATCGTCTACGTGGCGACGGTCAAGGAGGCGGAGCGCATTTACGAGGAATTCGGGAAGAAGCACGCGCTGGCGCTGTACCACGGCAAGCTGGGGCCGAAGGAGCGGCACGAGGCGCAGGACCGCTTCATGGCCGGCCAGGTGAAGGCGGTGGTGGCGACGAACGCGTTCGGGCTGGGGATCGACAAGCCGGACATCCGCTTCATCGCGCACTACCACTTTCCCGGCTCCATGGAGTCGTACTACCAGGAGGCGGGGCGCGCGGGGCGGGACGGCGAGCCGTCGCGGTGCGTCATCCTGTACCGCGAGGAGGACCGCGGCGTCCAGGGCTACTTCCTGGGAGGCAAGTACCCGGACCTGGACGAGGCGATCGCCACGGCGCGCATCGTCAACCGCATGCCGCTGCAGGAAAAGCGGCCGCTGGACGAGATCGCGGAGATGGCGGAGGTGCCGCGGCGCAAGGCGCGCATCGTCCTCACCCTGCTCAAGCGGCACGGGATGGTGCGCGAGCACCGCGGCGGGGTGTGGGAGCGGCTGGCGCCGGACGTGGCGGCGGCGGACCTGAGCCGCGAGCTGCAGGACTACGAGTCGCGGCGCGAGCAGGACCGCATCAAGCTGGAGCAGATGATCCGCTACTGCCGCACGGCGAAGTGCCGGACGAAGATGATCCTGGAGTACTTCGGCGAGGAGCGGGCGGAGGACTGGGTCTGCAACCACTGCGACAACTGCGTCGCGCCGCGCGTGGAAGGGATGGCCGCCGCCGCGGACGCGCCCGCCATCGCATCGGTCGATGCGACGAATGCGTCGGCCGCGGCGGCGGAGGCGGCCGGCTCCCTCGGCGTGGGCGACGAGGTGACGCACGGCACCTTCGGCGAGGGGCTGGTGCTCGCGCTGGCCGGCGACAGGGCGGAGGTGGACTTCGAGGGCCACGGCACGCGGATGATCCGCATCGACTTCCTGAGCCGGGTGGAGTAGAACGGCAGTGCCCAGTGCCAAGGATCAAGTGCCCAGTAACAGATCAGTTACTGGGCACTTGATCCTTGATCCTGGGCACTGCCGTTCTCCACCACCTCGCGCCCGAGGCGCTCGACGGCGTCGGCGAGCGCGTCGAAGTCTTCGCGGCGGCTGCGGTGGTTGACGTTGGCGACGCGGATGGCGTAGCGGCCGCGCACCAGCGTGCCGGAGGGGACGGCGACGCCGTCTTCCTGCAGGCGGATCAGGATCTCCCGGTTGACGGCGTTCCGCTCCGCCTCCGGCAGCTGCGCGGGGGCGTAGCGGAAGCAGACCACGTTCAGCTGCACCGGCATCAGCAGCTCCAGCACCGGGCTGGCTTCCACCCGCGCGGCGAGGTGCCGGGCCTGGGCCACGTTCTGCTCCACCAGGCGGATGATGGCATCTACGCCATGCGCCTTGAACGACATCCACACCTTGAGCGCCTTGAAGCCGCGCGTCAGGTCGATGCCGCGGTCCGCGAACGGCAGCCCGCCGGCGATCACACCGCGCTCCGTCTGCGCCAGGTACGGCGCCGTCGCGGCGAACGCGGCGCGGTGCACCTCCCCGTCGCGCACCAGGATGCAGGCGCACTCGAAGGGGAGGTAGCCCCACTTGTGCAGGTCGAACGCGAGCGAGTCCGCCCGCTCCATCCCCGCCACCCGCGGCCGCAGCGCGTCCGACGCGTACGCCCACGCGCCGAACGCGCCATCCACGTGGAACCACAGCCCTTCGGCCGCGCAGAAGTCCGCCAGCGCGGCCAGGTCGTCCGACGCGCCGGTGTTCACCGTCCCCGCGGTGCCGATCACGCAGATGGGACGGTGGCCCGCCGCGCGGTCCTCGCGGACGGCAGCGGCCAGCGCGTCCAGGTCGATGCGGTCGAGCGCATCCACCGCGACCGAACGGAGCGCAGCCCGGCCCATCCCCATCAGCTCCACGGCCTTGCGGATCCAGCCGTGCGTCTCGGTGGAGGCGTAGACGGTCAATCGCGGACCCGCCTGCATCCCCTGCTCGCGCACGTCCCAGCCCGCGCGCGCGTGGCGGGCGACGGCGAGGCCCAGCACGTTCGCCATCGTCCCGCCGGTCACCAGCACGCCGCCGGCGTCCGCGGGAAAGCCCATCAGCTCGGCCAGCCAGCGGACCACCTGGTGCTCCACCCGCGCGGGCGCCTGGTCGAAGCCGGCCAGGTGCGGGTTCATCGCGGCGGCCAGC
>DASTNU010001113.1:0-3302 GCA_035720605.1 Longimicrobium sp.
TGTCGCGTGGGGTGGAGGGGATCGTGGGTGAGAGGCAAGAAGGTCCCGGCGCGGTTCTACAGGAGCGCGGGTGGAGCCGAACCGGTGCGCCAGTGGCTGCTCAGCCTTGGCAAGGAAGACCGCAAGGAAATCGGAAAGGACATCGCCACGGTCGAGTACGGCTGGCCCGTCGGGATGCCGACCTGCGCCCCACTCGGGCAGGACTGTACGAAGTGCGGACGAACCTCCCCAGCAAGCGGATCGCCCGGGTTCTGATTTGCTTCTGGGATGGCGGCCTTGTCCTGCTGCACGGGTTCATCAAGAAAACGCACAAGACGCCCCGGGAGGACCTGAACCTCGCAAGGCAAAGGCAACGGGAAGTGGAACGATGAGTTCTGAACGGATCGGCAGCTCGTTCGCGAGCTTGCTCGAAGACGAAGGAATCCGGGACGAGGTGGATGCGATCGCGCAGAAGCGTGTGTTCGCCTGGCAGATCCAGCAGGCGATGCAAGCGGCCGGAATCACCCAGTCCGAGCTTGCTGGGCGGATGCGGATGAGCCGAACCCAGGTGGCGCGCTTACTGGATCCCGACAACACGTCGGTTCAGCTGGACACCCTCTCACGCGCAGCGCGGGCTGTCGGGCGAGTGCTCAAGCTCGAGTTGGTGTAAACCCCGGCGCCAGTTCATCGAGCAGACCGCCCGCTACGTCAGCAACCTGGACGTGTGATTGGAAAGAATAGCATCGAGGCACAGGTGCGGAGAAGGGTCAGAGATACAGAGGACAACCGGCTTCCTCTGTATCTCTGGCTCTTCTCCGTTCCCTCTGTACCCCCGTCTTTTTCCGGTTTTGATACCAGTATTTCGGGTTTATCGCGGATTTTGTTGCAGCGCGCCGATGGATGTCGTCCACGGACCACAAAACTGTCATTCCGAGAGAGGCGCCCCGCGACACCGTCCCATCGGAAGGGAGTATGGGCGCCGACCGAGGAATCCAGCCGCGTCTACTTCGTGGCCAGCCTTCAGCCGGGGGACCGCGGACACCGACGCGTCCGTGCCTCGGCGACAAGCCTGGCGGTACGGACGGTTGATTCCTCGGTCGGCGCCGGGATGCCGTGCAGAACGCCGGGATCGACGCGGCGCCTCCCTTGGAATGACAGATGGGCGCTTGCCTGCAACCAGATCGACGAAGAACCGCATTTCGACTCAGCGTGCGATCTTGAAGTTGAACATGGGGTTGCCGACGGCGCCCCACAGGCGCAGCCAGATCGGCAGGATCATCTCCATCCCCCGCGCGGCCGTGATGTCGCCCAGGTCGATGACGTCGCGCCAGCCGAACCACTCGCCCAGCCACCGCGCCACGCTGGCCCTGGCCCCGGCGTCGTTGCCGCACACGAACATGGTGTGGTCGCCCCCCGCGACGGCGGCCGGGTTCACCATCACCATCACGTTCGTCGTGTTCAGCGTCTTCACCACGCGCAGGCGCGGAAAGGCACGCTGCAGCTGCTCTCCCAGCGAGTCGGTGTTGCAGACGGAGAGCGTCGGCGGCATGCCGCGCGAAAAGTCCAGCGGGTTGGCCACGTCCAGCATCACCCGGTCGCCCAGCGCGTCGGCGCCGGCGGCCTGCAGCGCGGGGAGGGCGCCGCCGCCCGAGGTGGCGTTGATGAGCACCTCGCCGAACCGCGCGGCCTCGCCAAAGGTGCCCAGCCGGACGGCGGGGTTCGCGGCGTGCCACTCGCGGAACGGGGTGGCGCTGAACACGTTGCCGGTGTCGCGCCCCAGGGTGGCGGCCGGATCGCGCGTGCCGATCATCACCGCGTGTCCCTTTCCGCTCAGCGCGGCGGCCAGGGTCTGTCCCACGACGCCGGTGCCGAAGATTCCGATCTGCATGGTTTACCCGGGGTGGCTGGCGGAAGGTGAGGGGGCGGAGTGGATCCGTCCGCGTCCGCCGCACGATACCGGGCGATTGCCGATTGTCAACAAACGCCGGCATTCCGCGTTGCAGGAGGCGCCGCGCAGCGCCGGACGGGCAGGCTGCTGCGGATTTTCTTGCTCCGCGTGCTGTCGTGAAGTAACGTGGCCGAAATGAAGGGCCGCCGCTCGCCTTTGCGCTCTCTGCCGGAGGATGACCATGGCTCTGGGTGGCAACCAGGAGAGGAGCGGGGCCACCGCCGGCCGCGGCGGCGTGATGAACTTCTTTCTCGTGGGCGGAATCGCCTTCGCGGGCCTGGGCGCGTTTCTCCTGCTTTCCGGCGGGCAGGTGGGCGCGACCGTGGGGCTCACCTTCGCGAGCATCGGGGTGATCTGGACGATCGTCGCGCTGGGGCTGCGGGGGTTCTACACGGGGATGCAGCGGCGGGCGCAGGCGGAGCAGCAGCTCTTCGAAACCGGGCGCCGGGCCGTCGCCGTAGTGGAGGGCGTGCAGACCACCGGCATGGTGCTGAACAACATCAACCAGCAGGTCGTGCTGCAGCTGCGGGTGCAGCCCACGGGAGAGGCCGGGTTCACCCACACCCGCAAGATGTTCGTGCCCTTCCACGGCATTCCGCGCACCGGCGACCTGATCGACGTGGCGTACGATCCCGCGGACCCGTCGAAGGTGGCGCTGGCGACGGACTGGCGCAGCAACACGGGCGGCGGGCGGCTGCTGGTGTTCCGGCGCCCGGACGGAGCGGCGGACGAGCCGGCCGCGGGAGCGCGGGACGGGAGCGATCCGGTCCTCGACCAGCTGGAGCGGCTGGAGCGGCTGCGGCAGTCGGGAACGCTGACGTACACGGAGTTCGAGGCGCAGAAGGCCAGGATCCTGTCCGAAGGCGGCGCCTGAGCAGCTCCCCGGGCCGGAGCGTGCGCGCGGGAGGGGGCCAGCGCTGGACGGCGGCAGGCGACACGGAGTCTTGACCGCCATTTGCCGGGGCTTTACGCTGTGCTCCGCCGTGCCGGTTCGCGGCCGGCGGACGAACGATACGCAAAACGAGAGCGGAATGAGCAATTCACGGGTGGACCAGCGCTTCGACGAGCTGGTGTCGCAGGTGCACGACTGGGTGGAATCTGCCGTGGCGCTGGACGAGGGGCACTTTCCCAGCGAGCTGCTGAGCGACCTGCGTGACCTGATCGAGGAGCTGAAGGCGTTCCTGGAGGACGACGAAAGCACGGACTACGCGCGCAACGACGTGCTGGAGATCTTCGTCACCCCCGAGATGGGCGAGGTGATGCACCGCTTTCCCAAGGTGCGCCGCCTGCTGGAAAGCGCCTGGGGCTCCCAGCTCACCGACCTGATCGAGGAAGAGTCCGCGGGGTTCGACCCCGAGGGCGACGACGACGAAGA
>DASTNU010001114.1:0-7964 GCA_035720605.1 Longimicrobium sp.
CCCGCCGATGTTCCCCGCCTCGGGGTTCACCACCGCCAGGGCGAAGTGGGTCGCCACCGCCGCGTCGATGGCGTTGCCGCCGCGGCGCAGGATCTCGGCGCCCACCTCGCTGGCCACGCGGTCGGTGGTGACCACCATCCCCTGCGCGGCGGTGACGGGGGCGATGGCCCCGCGCGGAAAGTCCCACGCGAGGGGGAAGGTCACCGTGTCCGCCTGCGCCGCGTCCGCCCGGGACAGGGCGGAGGGGCCGCAGGCCGGGAGCGCCAGGACCAGCGGGGCGAGCAGCAGCGGGAGCGCGCGGGAGCGGGTCATTTCGTAGCAGCCTGTGGCAGCGGTCTTGGTGTTTGAGATGGGCCGAGCGTAAACTACCAGGGAATAGGGAATAGGGAATAGGGAGCAGCGGGAACGGCGAGGGGACAGGTTACAGGGGACAGCCTGCTGGGTTCGTACTTGGCACTTGGCACTTGGCACTTGGCACTTGGCACTTGGCACTTGAACCTTGCCCCTTGTCCCCGGCCCGAAGCGTGCGGACTCTTGCGCGCCCCCGCGGGACCGCGCACGTTGCGGGCTCGCCGCGCGACCATGTCTCCTGATCGCACCGGATGACCAGACCGCCGCTGGACCCCCGGCTCACCGAGCAGCGCAACCCCGACACCGCGGAGATCGACCAGCTTTCCGCGCTGGAGATCGCCCGGATCATCAACCGCGAAGACCTGCGCATCGCCCCCGCGGTGGGGACCCAGCTGGACTGCATCGCCCGCGCGATCGAGATGGCGGAGGAGGCGTTCCGGGCCGGCGGACGACTGATCTACGTGGGCGCGGGCACCAGCGGCCGGCTGGGCGTGCTGGACGCCACGGAGATGCCGCCCACCTACGGCATCTCCCCCGAGATGGTGCAGGGGGTGATCGCCGGCGGCCACGACGCGCTGCTGCGGGCGGTGGAGGGGGCCGAGGACAGCCGCGAGGACGGCGCCGCCGCGATGGACGAGAAGCAGGTCGGGCGCAGCGACTTCGTCTTCGGCATCGCGGCGTCGGGCTCCACGCCCTTCGTCCACGGGGCGCTCACGCGGGCCAAGCAGCGAGGCGCGCGCGCCGGCTTCCTCCTCTGCACCCAGCCGGAGGAGTGGATGCTCCTGGTGTACGACGTCGTCATCGCGCCGCTGGTGGGGCCGGAGGTGGTGACCGGGTCCACGCGGATGAAGGCGGGGACGGCCACCAAGCTGGTGCTGAACACCATCACCACCGGCGCCATGATCCGCCTGGGCAAGGTGTACGGCAACCTGATGGTGGACCTGCGCGCCACCAACCAGAAGCTGCGCGACCGCAGCGAGCGCATCCTGATGGAGACGCTGGACCTGGAGCGCGACGACGCCCGCACGCTCCTGGCCCGCAGCGGCGGCAGCGTGAAGACGGCGATGGTGATGCACTGGACGGGCGCGGACCGCGAGACCGCCGCGCAGGAGCTGGCCCGCGCCGGCGGCCGCCTGGGCGACGTGCTGAAGCAGGACGCGGCGTGATCGGCCAGGTCGGCCGGATCGACCCGCGCACCCTCCCCGCCCGCCCGCCCAGCGAGGTGGAGTGGGAGGAGCTGCTGGTGCGGCTGGAGATCGCCCCGCGCGCCCTGCGCATCGCCGTCGACGAGGCGCCCGGCGGCCATCCCGCGGTCCGCGACGCACTGATGGCGGGGCTGGCGGCGGAGCTGCTCGCCCAGTCCGCGATCGAGGCGATGGCGGCCGGCGGCGCGCCGGAATCCGGGCTGGGGGTGGATGCCGCCGGATCGGACGCCGAGCTGCTGTCGCGCCTCGCGGCCCTGCGCGCGCGGACCTTCGCCATGGTGCAGCGGCGCGGGCTGAACGTGTGGGAGTGGACGACGCCGGGCGGCGTGTGGCCGGGCGCGACCGCATACCAGGTGCTGCTCGCCGCGATCCACCTGGACGCGGCGCTGCTGGACGCCGTCCGCCGCGCGGGCCGCCGCGAGGCGGGCGGATGAGGATCGTGGGGCTGATGTCCGGCACCTCGCTGGACGGCGTGGACGCGGCGCTCGTCGACGTGGAGGGGAGCGGGCCGCGGGACGTGGCGGTCCGGGTGATCCACTCCCTCACCCTCCCCTACGCGGAGGAGCGGCGCCGGGCCATCCACGACGCCATCGTGGCCGGGACGGCGGAGGCGCTCTGCGGGCTGCACGGCGACCTGGGCGAGTGGCTGGCGGAAGCCGCGCTCGCCGTCTGCCGCGAGGCGGGGGTGGAGGTCGGCACGGTGGACGCGGTGGGGTCGCACGGGCAGACGGTGTGGCATCGTCCCCCGTCCGCCGGTCGGCGCGGGGCGACGCTGCAGCTGGGCGACGCGGCGACCCTCGCGGAGCGGACGGGGCGGCCGGTGGTGCACGACTTTCGCACTCGCGACGTGGCCGCGGGGGGGCAGGGGGCGCCGCTGGTGCCCTGGGTGGACCAGCTGCTCTTCGCCGTGCCGGACCGCGCGCGGGCGCTGCAGAACCTGGGCGGCATCGGCAACGTGACGCGCGTGCCGCCGAAGGGGAGCGGAGAGCCGGTGTGGGCGTTCGACACCGGCCCCGCCAACGCGCCGATCGACGCGGCGGTGGAGATCGCCACCGGCGGGCGCCACCGCTACGACCGGGACGGCCGGCTGGCGGCGCGCGGGACGGTGGACCGGGCGCTGCTGGACGACCTGCTGCGCCACCCGTACTTCGCCGCGGAGCCGCCCAAGAGCACCGGGCGCGAGGAGTTCGGCAGTCCGTTCGTGGAGCGGCTGGTGGAGGCCGTCCGCCCGGAGGGCGACCAGGACTGGATGGACCTGGTGGCCACGCTCACGGAGCTGGCCGCCCGCACGGTGGCGGAGGCGTACGCGCGCTGGGTGGTGCCGCGCGGGGTGGACGAGGTGGTCCTCACCGGCGGCGGCGCGCGCAATCCCGTGCTGGCCGGCAGGATCCGCACGCTGCTGGCGCCCCTGCCCGTCATAGACGGGGGGGCCCTGGGCGTTGATCCGGATGCCAAGGAGGCGGTGGCCTTCGCGGTGCTGGCGTGGGCGCACCTGCGCGGCATTCCGGCCAACGTCCCCTCCGCCACGGGCGCGGCCGGCCCGCGCGTGCTGGGCTCGCTCACGCCCGGCGCCTGATTCCCTGCATCCCCCCGACGCAGATGCCGTCGATCCGCACCCGTCTCCTGATCCGCACGGCCCGCGGCGCACTGGCGCTGGCGGGGCTGGCGGCGCTGGGCGGGTGCGTGCTCCTGCAGCCCTCCGCGCCGCCGCGCTACGGCAACCGGCTGTTCGTCAACCAGGTGGTGCGCATCCTGGACGTGGAAGAGCCGTCGCCGGCGTTCTTCCGCGAGCGGGCGCGGCTGGAGGTGATGGGGCCGGAGCTGGACGCCGTCCTCATCGGCCTGGTGGAGGACGAGTCGGTGGACGAGAACGTGCGCGCCAACGCGGTCATCCTGCTGGCGGACCGGCGCGCGCAGGGATCGATGGAGCTGCTGCGGCGGCAGCTGGCGGGGAGCGGGTCCGACATGGTGCGCGCGGCGGCGGTGCGCGCGCTGCAGCGCTTCGCGGCGGACAGCGCGGGCGCCCGCAACGCCCTGCGCGCCGCTGCGGGCGACCCCTCGGCGCTGGTGCGGCTGAACGTGCTGCAGCGGCTGGACGTGGAGGACGCCCCCCTCATCCGCGAGCTGCTGGCCCGCGAGGAAGACGCGCGGGTGCGCACCATCGCCCGGCAGCTGCTGGAGCTGCTGGAGGCGCGCGGCGCCCAGCTGGTGCGCGATCCCCGCGGCGACCTGCGCACCAGCGGCCGCGAAGACGCGCCGCAGATCGTCTTTCACCCCACCTGGCGGGATTCGCTGGGCGGGGTGGAGGTGGGGGCGCTCTGGGTGGAGATGCCCGGCCAGCCGACGCTGGTTCCGCTGGCGCAGGACGTGGAGGTGGTGGACGACGTGGTGCCCGCGTTCTTCGACGTGGGGCGCTCGCTGGTGGCGTACGAGGCGGGGCGGGAGGTCCACGTCCGCGACCTGCGCTCGGGAGGCACGCGCATCGTGGGGCCCGGCGTGGCGCCGCGGGTGATCCCCTTCACGGACCACATCGTCTACGTGCGGCAGCAGGCGGAGGGGTGGCGGCCGGTGGAGGACGGGGCGATGGCGACGTACGACGTGATGCGGGTGGCGCTCACCGGCGGCGAGCCGGAGGTGATCGGCTCGCTGCAGGCGCACGTGCGGACGGACATCCGGCGCGGTGCGTCGCCGGTGCGGTGGATGGTGGTGGGGGAGGCGCGCAACGGCTTCGTCCTCCGCGCGCCGGGGATGACGACCTTCATCCTCCCGGGCCCCTTCGAGACGCCGCAGCCGCAGCGCTGAGGGCAGCTCGCCGCTGTCTTCGTCGATCTTCCGCCGGTCCGGCGCCCGCGCTGGACCGGCGGTTGCGTGGGGGGGCCTCCCCCGGCCTCGCCTGGGCTCGTCCACCCCCCTCCCGCAAACTGCGCGGGAGGGGGGATAGACGGCACAGGGTCTCGTGCGCTTCGGATGGCTGAGCGCGAGGGGTGGGCGCCCCCCATCCCCGGCCTTCCCCCACAAACTGCGTGGGGGAAGGGAGAACGGCAGGATCGAGCCGAAGCGCGCTCGAATTCTCCCCTCTCCCGCGCAGTTTGCGGGAGAGGGGTCGGGGGTGAGGGGCTCCGCGAAGCGCGACGCTGTTCGCAGTTGCCGTTCTCCCCCTCTCCGCGAGGAACGAGCGGGGAGGGGGTCGGGGGGAGGGGCCCCCGCGGGTGCGGTGCGATGCCTGTCGGATCGGAAGAAATCGACACCTCGACATCATCTCCAACCGGAGTGACGGCTTGAACGTAGCGCGGCTGCTGCTTCCCGCGATCCGCTGGGACGCGGAGAACGGGTTCGACGGGAACCGGGAGATCATCGAGCGCGGGATGGCGCTGGGCGTGGGGGGCTTCATCCTCTTCGGCGGAGAGGCGAAGGCCGTCCGCGCGCTCACCGACGAGCTGCACCGCCGCGCGCCGCACCCGCTGCTCATCGCCAGCGACCTGGAGCGCGGCGCGGGGCAGCAGTTCCGCGGCGCCACGCCCCTGCCGCCCGCCGCCGCGCTCGGCTGGCTGGACGACGAGGCCATCACCGAGCGCGCGGGCGAGCTGACCGCCCGCGAGGCGCGGGCGCTGGGGGTGAACTGGGTCTACGCCCCCGACGCGGACATGGACAACGAGCGGGAGAACCCCATCGTCGGGGTGCGGGCGTTCGGGCAGGAGGCGGACGAGGTGGCGCGGCACGTGGCGGCGTTCGTACGAGGCTGCACGCGCGGCGGCGCGCTGTCGTGCGCCAAGCACTTTCCGGGACATGGCCGCAGCGTCGGCGACTCGCACATCGAGCGCCCCACCATCGCCGCGGCGCGCGAGGCGATGGAGGAGGACCTGGAGCCCTTCCGCGCGGCGGTGCGGGCGGGGGTGGACTCGATGATGACGGCGCACGTGGTCTATCCCGGCCTGGACCCGGAGGACCTCCCCGCCACGCTCTCCCCGCGCATCCTGGGCGACCTGCTGCGCGGGGAGCTGGGCTTCGACGGGCTGGTGGTGACGGACGCCATCATCATGGAGGGGATGACGGAGGGCGGCAGCGAGGCCGCCGCCTCCGTCCAGGCGATCGCGGCCGGCTGCGACCTGCTGCTGTATCCGCAGGACAGCGAGGCGGTGATCCGCGAGGTGCGGGCGGCGCTGGAGGACGGGCGGCTGCCGCGCGCGCGGGTGGAGGACGCGCTGCGGCGGATCGCGGCGGCGGCGGAGCGGGTCGGGGGGCCGGTGGACGGCGCCGTGGGCGCGGACGAGGACCGGCGGTGGGCGCTGGAGATCGCCCGGCGCAGCTTCCGCGTCTGCCGCGGTGAGCCGCGCCTTCCCGCCGGCCGCGTGCGCCTCATCGAGATCGAGGACGACCTGGGCGGGCCGTGGCCGCCGTATCCCCGCGTCGCCTTTCCCGCGGCCCTGCGAGCCGCCGGCGTGGAGACGGCGGAGGACGGGGAGCCGCTCGTCGTCCTCTACAGCGACATCCGCGCGTGGAAGGGCCGGCCCGGCATCTCCGCGGCGGCGCAGGAGCGGGTGCGGGAGGTCACGACGGAGCACCCGGACGTGACCGTCGTCCTCTTCAGCCACCCGCGCCTGGCCTCGCAGATCCCCACGGCGGCGAACCTGCTGGCCGGCTGGGGCGGCGAGGGGATCATGCAGGAGGCCGCGGTGGCGTGGCTGACGGGGACGACCGGGGGATTGGCGGGCGTGGGGGGAGCGGGGTTCGACCGGTGAGGGAATAGGGAATAGGGAATAGGGAATAGCCTGCAACTGCGGGCGGTTCGATGGGTCGAGGCGTCCCTTCCGGGGCGCCTCTGCTGCGTTCGCCCGGTCGATCGTCATGACAGCTCCTGCCTGCCGGCCGGCAGAGCAGGGCGGAAAAGAGCGGTCCCGCGACGACACCGCGCCCCCGCGTGCTTGCTATTCCCTGTTCCCCGTTCCCTATTCCCTGTCAGTTCTGGCGTCCAACTTGCGCACGGCGCCGCGCAGTTCCGGGTTCCATGACCACGCCGCGACCTCGCGAGGGAATCCCTTGAACGAGCCTCAGTCCCGCTCCCTCCTGCGCGTCCTCGGGCAGCCGAAGATGGCGGCGCTGCTCTTCCTCGGCTTTTCGTCCGGCCTGCCGTTCTACCTCACCGGCAGCACGCTGCAGGCGTGGATGACGAAGGAGGGGGTGGACCTGACCACCGTGGGCATGGTGAGCCTGCTGGGCCTGCCGTACTCCTTGAAGTTCCTGGTCGCGCCGCTGATGGACCGCTACATCCCGCCCTTCCTGGGGCGCAGGCGCGGCTGGCTGGTCATCACGCAGGTGGCGCTGCTCCTCTGCATCGCCGCGATGGCGGTGCACGACCCGCGGCGGGGGCTGCAGCTGCTGGCCATCAACGCCCTGCTCATCGCCTTCTTCAGTGCGGCGCAGGACGTGGTGGTGGACGCGTACAGCATCGACGTGCTGGAGGAGCGCGAGATGGGTGTGGGCGCGTCGCTCAAGGTGATGGGCTACCGCCTGGCCCTGATCGTCACCGGCGGGCTGGCGCTCATCCTGGCGGACCGGCTGTCCTGGCCCACCGTGTACCTGCTGATGGGCGTGCTGATGTTCGTGGGCATCGCCGCGTCCTTCCTGGCGCCGGAACCCGTACTTCGCGAAGGCCCGCCAGCCACGCTGTTCAGCGCCGTGGTGGAGCCGTTCCGGGACTTCATCCGCCGCGCAGGACTCGGGATCGCAGTGCTGCTGCTGCTGTTCGTGGTGCTGTACCAGCTCTCCGACCGGATGGTGACGAACCTGACCATCCCGTTCCTGCTGGCCCAGGGCTACAGCCAGACGGACATCGGAGCGATCCGCGGCGTGATCGGGCTGGCGGCCACCATCGTGGGGGTGCTGGCGGGCGGGGGGCTGGTGGCCAAGCTGGGGATCAACCGCTCGCTCTGGATCCTGGCGGGCATCCAGATGGGGAGCAACCTCGCGTACTACTGGCTCTCCGTGACGCCGCCCAGCCGAGGCTCGCTCACGACGGCCATCATCATCGAGAACTTCTCCGGCGGGCTGGTGACGGCGGGGTTCGTGGCGTTCGTGATGTCGCTGTGCAGCAAGCAGTTCTCCGCCACGCAGTACGCGCTGCTCAGCAGCTTCATGGCGGTCGCGCGCGACGTGCTGGTGGCGCCGTCGGGCGCCATCGCGGAGCGGACGGGGTGGCCGCAGTTCTTCCTGATCACCATCGCCGCGGGCATTCCCATCCTGCTGCTGCTGCCGATCATCGCCCCGTGGACCCGCGAGAACCCGCGCGGCGCGGCGGTGCATACGGGCGAGGTGACGTACACGGGGCCGTCGGCGGAGCCGGGTGACGGGGTGACGGGGTGACGGGGTGAAAGGGTGAAAGGGTGAAAGGGTGAAAGGGTGAAAGGGTGA
>DASTNU010001115.1:0-5819 GCA_035720605.1 Longimicrobium sp.
AGCACTCCGAACCCGACTGAACCACCCCTCCCCCGAAGTTGGGGGAGGGGTCGCCCGCCGTCGCGAGGAACGAGCGAAAGGCCGGGCGGGGGAGAGGACCTCCCGCGCAGCGGACCGTGGGAAAACTCGCCCTGTCGGGAAAATCCAGCCCCGACGCAGATCGGGCCGATCTTCCGGATCGCGAGGATCACGGCCAGTCGCGCAGGCGCAGCAGGAGGCCGGCGACCAGCAGCCAGAACACCCCGTAGCCGGCGGCGAAGGCGCTGGCGCCCCATACGACCTCGCCGCGGATCAGCCCGTCGTACACGTCGCTGAGCGCCAGCTGCGGCGGCAGCAGCAGCGAGACGGCGTCGTTCAGCACCGGCGGCAGCGGCTGCGCGCCCATCGCCACCGCCTGCAGCCAGAAGTAGTTGAAGAGAAAGAGCACCAGCGCCACCCACGCATCGCCCCGCAGCAGCACGACGGAGAGAAAGGCGATCATCCCGCCGTACGCGATCGCCGCCAGCAGCGCCAGGTACAGCCCGCTCCACCCGCCCTCCACCCGCCCCCACGCGGCCCACTGGCCGACGACCAGGAAGACCGCGGCGGCCAGCATCGCCATCAGCAGCCCCATCCCCCAGCGCAGGCCGTAGAACGCCAGCGGGCGGGTGGGGTGCGAAAAGTACATGCGGTAATAGCCCTGCCGACGGTCGTTGGAGACGAAGCCGCCCAGCAGCACCAGCATGGAGAGCGCGGCCAGGTTGGCCAGGGTGGCGGAGATCCCCATGGCGCCCAGGTCCAGGCTGAACTCCTCCGGCGCCGGCTGGTCGTGCGTGTGAAAGCCCGGCTCCAGGAAGAAGAAGGCGACGCCCAGCAGCGCCACCAGCCCCATCCGCGGCAGCAGGCCGCGCAGCAGGATGGGGATCACGGCCGCCCTCCCTCCGCGCCCCTGGCGCCGCTCCCGCCGCGGTGGTAGCGGTCGCGCAGGGAGCCGCGCTCCGGCACGACGGAACGGACGACGGCGCCGGCCTGGATGAGCGCCCCCAGGCGGCGGGTGAGGTCGCGCGGGCTCCCCGCCTCCACCCGGAAGGCGTGCGCCTGCCCCGTGACGGGGAGCGCGCCGGGAAAGGCATCCGCCACCTTCCTCGCGGACTCCGTCCCCTCCACCTCCAGCCGGTACGCGCCCACGGGCCCCCCGCCCCCGTGCAGCGTCACCACCTCGCGCACGCGGCCGTTCGCCAGGATCACCGCCTGGTCCGCCACGCGCTCCACCTCGTCCAGGTCGTGCGAGGAGAACACCAGCACCCGCTCCGGGTCCGCCCGCCGCCACTCCGCCAGCAGGTCGCGCACGCGGGCGGTCCATTCGGGGTCCAGCCCGTCCGTCCCCTCGTCCATCACCATCACCCTGCGCTCCCCCAGCAGCGCCTGCGCGATCGCCAGCCGCTGCAGGTTCCCCTTGCTGAGCGCCGCCACCCGCCGCCCCGCCAGCTCATCGAGCCCCAGCGCGCCCAGCACGTAGCCGATGCGCTCCGCCGGCTTCTCGACCTCGCCGAGCGCGGCGAACGCCTCCAGCGCGCCCCGCACCGTCCACCGCGCCGGCAGCGAGACGCGGTCGGGGACGTACGCCACGCCACGCCGCTCCGCGTAGTCGCGGGGAAGCATGCCGCCCACCTGCACGCCGCCGCGGCTGGGGGCCAGGTAGCCCAGCAGCAGGCGAATGAGCGTGCTCTTTCCCGCGCCGTTGGGACCGACCAGGCCCACGGCGGCGCCGGGGGGCACGTGCAGCGTCACGCCGTCCAGCGCGCGCACGCGCTCGCCGCGCAGGCGCGCCAGGGGACCGCCGTACTCCTTGACCACCTTCTCGCATCGGATCATGGGGCGGGAGCGTACTGCGCGCCCCGGACGCCCGCAAGAGCGGCATAGATGCTGCGCGATTGTAACGGCATGAGCACGCAATCCCACAAACCGGCCTTCGACCGCCGCTCCCTGCCGCGCACGGGGCCGCTGCGTCTGTTCCGGAACGCGCTCTTCAAGCTGCTCCGGTGGATCGGGCGGCACGTGGAGGGCTTCTACGGCGCCGTCGGGGTGTTCCTCTTCATCGGCCTGGCGCTCGTCCTCGTCGCGACCGTGGCGTTCGCGGAGATCGCGGAGCAGGTGATGGCGGGCCAGACGCAGGCGATGGACGAGTCCATCCTGCGCATGATGAACGACATGGGCGCGCCCTGGCTGGACATGGTGGCGCTGGAGGTCACGGCGCTGGGGGCGCGGCTGGTGGTGATCATGGTGGTGCTGGTGGCCAGCGCCTTCCTGTGGCACACGCGGCACCACTACTCCGCCGCGCTGCTCTGGGTCTCGATGATGGGCGCGGGGCTGGTGAACTCCGCGCTCAAGCTCTCCTTCAACCGCCCGCGGCCCGACGTCTTTCCCTGGCGCACGCAGCACGTGGGGCTGGCATCGTTCCCGTCCGGACACGCGATGACGGCCATCGTGGTCTACGGCACGCTGGCCTTCCTGATCGCGCGGCTGGCGCCCACGCGCCTGCTGAAGCACCTGGTGTGGTGGACCGCCATCCTGGTGATCGTGCTGATCGGCTGGTCGCGGCTGTACCTGGGGGTGCACTACCCGTCGGACGTGGCCGCGGGGTTCGTGCTGGGGACGGGGTGGGCGGTGATCTGCGGGCTGGGAATCGAGGCGGTGCGCTACTTCCGCCGGCGCCGGCCGGAAGCGGTGGTGGAGGAGAAGGACCTGGGCGGAGGCCCCGCCGCGCCGAAGCACGCGGAGGGGTGACGGGGTGACGGGGTGACGGGGTGACGGGGTGACGGGGTGACGGGGTGACGGGGTGATGGAGTGACGGAGTGAGGATGGCGGCGCGGACAGAACGGCAGTTGCACGAGCGCCGGCAAACAGCGTCGCGCTTCGCGCGGACCCCTCACCCCCGGCCCCTCTCCCGCAAACTGCGCGGGAGAGGGGAGAACCCCATCCACGCACCAACCTGTCATTCCGAAGGAGGCGCCGCGCGCACTCTCCCCTGCTCGAAGTCCCGGGCGCCGACTGAGGAATCTACCGTCCGAAGCTCGTGGCCCGTCGTCGCGCTCCCTACTCGGTCCTCTGCCGCAGCAAGCAACAGCCGCAACTCTCCATCCACAGAACTCCAATCTCCACACCCTGCCCGAGAAGGAGCCAATGTCATCGCTACTCCGCATCGCCGCCGCCCTGGCGTTGGTCACGCTGGCCGCATCGTGCGCGGTGAACGTGGAAGTCGACCGTGGCGGAAACCCGGAGGCCGAGGCGCGCGCGTTCATGGAGAGCTACGCGCAGGATCTGCGCGCCGGAGCACGGGAGGCGATCGCGGCGCGCTACGACCGGCGCGGCGCGTACCGGGTGGGCGGCGGCGAGAAGACGCTGGAGCCGCTGGACTCCATCCGCGCCGTCTACACCGGCCGCTGGCAGCCGCCCACGGCGTTCGAGTGGCGCGACCTGTCGTACGAGGTGCTGGGCGACGACGCGGTGATGGTCGTCGGCCGCTTCGAGTGGACGGACCAGCAGGGCCGGGTGCTCCCCTTCTCGTACACCGGCCTGCTGGTGAAGCAGGGCGGCGCGTGGCGCATCCGCCTGGAAGACGAGGACATGTCCCCCCGCGTCCTCCGCGACCTGCTGTGCCCGGCGGATTCGGCGCGCGGCAAATGACAGTCTCTGCCGCAAGAGGCAATAGCCGGCAGGGCTCGCTGCAGCCGAAAAGCGGATGATTATTCATCGAAATTGCTGCAGCTAAATTAATCGTATTGCCTATGATTTATGTATCGGCAGTGTAATTTCGTTCGTCCTGCGCGAACCTCGGTGCCTTCTTGACCCTTTCAAATTCAGGTCCGAGATCCCCTCAAAACACCCCCGTGTTTGATTTCTCGTTCACAAAATCAAAACAAGCCTGGAATATTATTCGTCATACATGATAATATGCCACCATTCCCTCCGGAATGATGTGAATCTACAAGGATTTTGGCAGTTGCGCCCGAATATTTATTCTTGACAAGAGGCTCGCAATGCGGCTACTTTCCAAACGAACTCCGCCCGGTGGGCAAACACCGGGCGGAGGATGAGAGAGCGGAGCCACGCAAGCCAGGGTCGTCGCCGCCAAGGTAGAGCGCCCCCAACCAGCGTGGTTAGCCGCTCTCTCAACATTTTACCTACCCCACCGACTTTAGAAAAGGCTTTTCTCGCCCAGTCTGGTACTGTCCGTTTTGTATGCGTCCTCTCCAGGACATCCGGCACGGGTATCAGTCCAGCCCGCGGAGCGCCTGGCAGGCGGCTTCGTTCGCGTAGAACATCACCAGGTTCCGCACGTGGCACAGGCCGTTCCAGCCGAAGGCCGGGACCGCCATCTGCCGCAGCTCGTTCAGCTTGGCCGCCGGCACCTCGCCCGCGTACTGGTACAGCTCCACCTTGCCGCCGCCCATCGTCCCGCCCGCGCCATCCACCGCGCCAATCATGGCGAACGCCTTGGGCTCGGTGCGCGCGAAGCCCACCCGCTCCGCGTCCGCCATCGTCAGGTCGCCGCTCTTCGACGGCGCCGGCGCGGCGTCGGCGGCCGGGGTGGAAGCCTGCCCGCTGGCGGGCGCCTCGGAGGGCGACGCATCGGCGGCGGGCGCGTCGTCGCCGCCACCGCAGGCGGCGAGCGCGAGAAGGGCGATCACGGGCAGGGTCCTGCGGGTGGGGAACGGCATGAGCATGGGCTCTGGCGTGGCGTGGTGTGGATGTGGTTCGTGGACCACGTCACCGGTCGCGGTCCAGCATGCTGCCCTCGTGCACGGCGTGCTCGCGGGCGACGTCGCGGGTGGCCTCGTTGCGCTCCGACTTCTCGTACTCCTCGCGGATGCGCGCCATCATCTCGTCGCGGCGGTCGAAGAGGCGGCGCGGGGTGCGAGGCGCGTGGTTGTCCAGCGCGTACGCGGCCAGGATCGGCAGGGCGACGGTGCTGTCCAGGTAGCAGACCACGGCGTCCGGCAGCCGGTCCGGATCCACCTTCCCCCAGCTCACCGCCTCCGCCGGCGTGGCGCCGGAAAGGCCGCCGGTGTCCGGCCGCGCATCCGTCACCTGCAGGAAGTAGTCGTGGCCGCGCTCGTCGATCCCCATCACCTCCTGGATCTGCGGCTCCGTCTGCAGGGCGAAGTTCTTGGGGCTTCCGCCGCCCAGGATCCAGATGGCGCTCTTTCCCCCGCGCCGCTTGGCGTCCAGCACGATGGCCGCCGTCTCGTTGACGTCGGCGTTCACGTCGAACATCAGCTTGTTCCCCTGCAGCGCCTTGGCGGCCACGTTCATCCCGATGGACGAGTCGCCGGGGGACGAGGTATAGATGGGCACCGCGTGCTCGTACGCCGCCGCCAGCAGCGACTTGCGGCCGATCCCCAGCTCCTGCTCGCGCGCGGAGACGTACCTGCCGCACAGGTAGTGGAACTCCGCGGTGGACATGGGCCGCTGGAACTCGTCGGAGGCGATGATGTGGCGGAAGAAGGCGTCGGTGTCCAGCAGCACGGAGTAGTCGAAGAAGATGTCGTAGATGCGCACGACCTCCTCGTCGCGCAGCACCACGTCGCTCACGTGCGGGTTGCCCTGGCGCAGCTCCAGCCCGATGCCGAAGTGCGTGTCGTGGTACAGGTTGGCGCCGGTGCTGATGATCCAGTCCACGAAGCCCAGCTCCATCAGCGGGATGAGCGAGCTCATGCCCAGCCCCGCCGGCGTCATGGCGCCGGTGAGCGTCATGCCCACGGTGGTATCGGGCTCCAGCATCCGCTGCACGAAGAGCTGGCACCCCTCGCGCAAGCGGCCCGCGTTGTACGCCAGGA
>DASTNU010001116.1:0-4595 GCA_035720605.1 Longimicrobium sp.
TACAGCGGCGCGACGAAGCCCCGGGGCCACACCATCCGAATGAACGTGACCACTCGTCTCGAAGCCCCGCCCGCCGCGGCGGGGCAGACGTTTCCCATCGAGCAGCTCCGGGAGTTCTCCGTCCGGGTCTTCGCAGCCTTCGGCGTGCCCGCGGAGGACGCGGGGCTGGCGGCGGACGTGCTGGCCAGCGCGGACCTGCGCGGCATCGACACCCACGGGGTAGCCCGGCTGCCGCAGTACGTGGAGATGCTGCGGCACGGCCGCATCAACCCCCGCCCGCAGGTCCGCATCGACCGCGAGACGCCGTCCACGGCCACGGTGGACGGCGACAACGGGCTGGGGCTGGTGGTGGGCCCGCGCGCCAACCAGCTGGCGATGGAGAAGGCGGAGCGGGTGGGGTCGGGATGGGTGGCGGTGCGGAACAGCAATCACTTCGGGGCGGGGGAGTACTACCCGCTGCAGGCGCTCCCGCGCGGGCTCATCGGCTGGGCGATGACCAACTCACCGCCGCAGGTGGCGCCGCTGTGGGGGGCGGAGAAGATGCTGGGGACCAACCCGATGGCGATCGCCTTTCCCGCCCTGGAGGAGCCCGCGGTGGTGATCGACCTCACCACCAGCGCGTTCGCCTTCGGCAAGGTGGAGGACGCGGCGCGCCGGGGGATTCCGATCCCGGAGGGGTGCGCCATCGACCGCGACGGCCGGATGACGACCGATCCCAACGAGATGCTGAACGGCGGCGCGCTCCTGCCGCTGGGGTCTGACCGCGAGCGGGGGGCGCACAAGGGGTACTGCCTGGCGGCGATGGTGGACCTGCTCTGCGGCGCCCTGAGCGGCGCCAGCTGGGGACCGTTCGCGCCGCCGTTCCCCATCAACCTCCCGCAGCCGCCGCGGACGGTGGGGCTGGGCGTGGGCCACTTCTTCGGCGCGTTCCAGGTCGCCGCCTTCATCGACCCCGCGGAGTTCGGCCGCCAGGTGGACGACTGGATCCGGACGATGCGCGGCACCCGCCCCGCCGTGGGCACCACCGGCCCCCTGATCCCCGGCGACCCCAACCGCCGCGCCGAGGAGGCGCGCCGCGTGACCGGCGTCCCCGTCATCCGCCCCGTTGTCGAGGCGCTTGAGCGCGTCTCCGCGCTCACCGGTGTACCGTTCAGCTAACGGGAGAACGCAAGGACTCACAAAGGCAAAGAGTCAGCAGTGTCGGCGCCTCAGTCGACTCGGCTGACTCTTTGTGAGTCATCTTCTTCAGGTCTGGGTCTACACCGCCTGCTCTATGCGCTCGGCAGGTGGGGCGGCGCGGAGGCGGCGGGCGCGGTTGCGGTCCAGCTCCAGCTTGAGGTCCGCGTAGATCGACGGGTCTACGGGGAGCATCACCTCCTTGAAGCGGTTGAGCGGGCGGCGGACGGTGCGGGCGCCCATGTCGCGCAGCAGGTCGTCGATGTAGTGGAAGGTGAAGGGGACGATGCAGGTGCCGCTGGCCACGCCGTTGGGCCGGTTCTCCTTCACCCACGTCCAGCGCGCCTCCACCTCGCGCAGCACCGCCTCGCGCGGGGGGAGCCGCAGCTCGCCCATGAACCAGCGCGCCGCCCACCGCGCGCCGATCTCCGAGGTCAGCTGGCTGTACAGGCTGCTGTTGTAGCCGACGAACGCCAGCCGCGGCACGTCCGGATGCACCAGGTTGCGGTGGAGGTGAAAGACGCCCTGCTCGTCCTGCACCGTGCGCCGCACCGGCTCGTCCAGGAACGGCACTTCCTGCTTGAACCCCGTGGCGAAGATCACGACGTCCGCCCGCACCCGCTCCCCCGTCTCCAGCTCCACCGCGCCCGCGTGCAGCGCACGTACGCCCGCGCGTCGCGTGGCGATCCGCCCGTCGCGCACGGCGCGGTAGAAGCCGTCCGTCGCCAGGCCCAGCATGCAGGTCACCAGGCGCTCGATGCGGTCCTCCGGCATCATCCCGCACGCCCCGAGCCGGTAGGTGGCGCGCAGCAGCAGCTCCACGCCCCGCCAGAAGAGCCAGACCCCCGGCGCGCCGACCGTGTGCATCACCTTTTCCGCGCCGCGCAGCTCGCGGTCGCGAAAGAGCATCTCGCTGAAGCGCGTGGTCAGCACGTACCGCAGCGGCACCAGGCCGGCGAACTTCTTCGGCATCTTCCAGGTGGCGTGGCGGTAGACGAGCATGGTCTTCTTCGCCGCGGGGAGCGCGCCCATGGCCGCGTCGCAGGCGGACTTGGCGCCGCCCACCACCACCACGTGGCGTCCGCGCACCTGCTCGCAGGTGTTGAAGCGGGTGGAGTGGAGCAGCGTGCCCCCGGCGGCGCGGAACTGGTCCTCCCCGGGAAGCTCCGGAACGTTCGGCGTGCTGAAGGTCCCGTTGCAGACGGCGAGGAAGTCGAAGGTCTCCGTCCTCGTCCGGCCGCCGTCCAGCGAGCGGGAGCGCACCGTCCACCCGTCCTCGCGCGGCGCGGCGTGCTCGACGATGGTGCGAAAGCGCACGCGCTCCGTGACGTGAAAGCGGTCCGCGTACGCCGCCAGGTACGCCTGCACCTGCTCGCCCGACGGGAACTCGGGGTACGAGCGCGGCATGGTGAAGTCGGAGAACGCGTAGGTGTCGCGCGGGTTCTGCGTGTGCACCCCGGGGTAGCGGCGGCTGCGCGCCCACACCCCGCCCACCTCGTCCTCCGTCTCGAAGAGCGTGACCTCGAATCCCTCCTCCAGGAGCGTCTTGGCCGTGACCAGGCCGCTGATCCCAGCCCCGATGATGCCGACGCGCTGCATCGATCCCTCCGTGCGCGAAATGTCCGGGAGTATCCCGCCACTGCTGGAACGCACGACCCGCCAGCAGCTGGGACCGGGATGTGACGAGCGGCGAGAACCCGGGACGAGCGGCGAGCCTGGCCGGCCGAGCCGAAAGGCGCGGCACGGACCTGTCACAGGATGCGCGGGTCGAGACGTTCCTCTCCGGTGCCAGGGTCCATCCACCCTTCCACATCGCATCGAAACCATGAGGGTCCCGCTTCGCATCCTGATGCCGGTCCTGGCGATGGCGCTCGGCCAGCCCGTCCGCGCGGAGGCCCAGAAGGAAGATCCGACCGGAAAGCGGGGCGTGGAGACGACCGTGGCGCGGCCGGTGAAGGTCGATCCCGCGGACACCCTGCCCGACCGCCGGATGATGGAGGAGACCGCCACGCTCACCGGCACCGTTCGCGATGCGGAGACCGGGGAGCCGCTGGGCGCCAGCGTCATTCCCGAGCGGGGATGGGAGTTCAGCGGGCCGGACGGCCGGTTCACCGCCCGGTTCCTGGAGCCGGGGCGGCAGACGGTGCGGATCGAGAGGCGCGGCTTCCTCCCCGAGACGCGCACGGTGGAGCTGCGGGCGGGGGAGACGACCACGCTGGACGTGTCCCTGCGCCGGGCCGCGCCACCCTGCTGCGCGCTGACCGGCACCTGGCGCGTGCGCTTCGTCATGCGGCACCCCGGCATGGGGGGGTGGTCGGCCACCGACGGCGTGGTGGAAGGGGTGCTGACCTTCGCCGATTCCATCCGGGACCCGATGGGCGGCCGCCATGCGCCGCCGCCGAACGTGCGGATGGAGTTCGGCCTGTCGGACGTGGATTTCACCCCGTTCTTCGGCGAGCGCATCGCGCGGGACGTATCCACCACCGTGACGGGCCCCACCGGCGGCAACTTCATGCGCGAGATGGTGGGCACGGTGTTCAGCGGCGACTCCGTGGAGATCACACTCATCCCGCGCATCTCGCACGGCGGCGTGTCGATGCGGGGCCGCATCCGGGATGGCACGCTCTCCGGCAAATGGGTGCAGCGCGCGTACGGCGCCGGCGCGCAAGGCGCCTTCGAGATGCGCCGCGAAGGTCCGGACAGAGAGTGAATCCCGCTGCCTCGTGGGAGGCGACTGGATGCGAAGAGCCCCGCGCCTCGGGAGGGAGGCGCGGGGCTCGATTCGTTGGCGTCGGATGCGGCGTCAGTCGGGGAGGATGATGGCGCCGCCGTGCTCGGGGTGGCCGCCGGTGATCAGGTCCACGATCGCCTGCATCTCCGATCCCATCTGGTCCAGCCGGTGCAGCACGGTGCGCGAGTGGCCGTAGTCGAAGTACAGCGCCACCGCCTCTTCGTGCGCCGGGTTGTGCTCGATGATGGTCTGGTCCAGCCGCGCGCGCAGGTCGTCGACGATCACGGCGACGGCGTGGCGCACCCGGCGCTGGTCGTCCAGCGTGTCGATGCTGAAGTCGCCGGTCAGGCGGGGCAGGAGCATCTCCACCTTCGCCACGCCCTCGGCGGGGGCCGACACCGGGCCGCCGGACGCGGCTTCGGCTGCGGCCACCACCGTCTCGCCGGCGGATGCCAGCGCTCTGAGCTCTTCGAAGTTGCAGTGCAGGATCATCGGGACCTCCCTCCCGGGCTTGCCTGTCGCGCGGAACTAAAGCAATCGGCGGGCCATGCCGGCCCCGTTTTCCAAGCCGTTCCGCTGTCTCTGCTTACGCCGACCGGGGACCTTTTGTTTCACTGGCGTGCCTCGCGAATCGGGACATCCGCGGGCATTCTGCGTGGCGTGGGTGCGACACCGTGTGCGGCTCGCC
>DASTNU010001117.1:0-12830 GCA_035720605.1 Longimicrobium sp.
AACCGTGGGAGTGCGTTAGTGCGTTAGTGGCCGAGTCGGAGAGACTGTACGTGATCACTCGACGCGGGGCGAAACCCGCCGCGGCGGATCGCCGTACCTGCGCCGCGCCCGACGGCGGTATTGCGTCCGTCCGGCGTCGCCACAAACTTCTGTCGCAGCCCGGCTCGTCCGGATCAACCCATCTGCATCCCCATCCACGCGATGAAGAAGCGGTTCCTTCTGCCCCTGGCGGCGGTGGCGCTCACCGCCGGCTCCGCGGCCGCGCAGCGCCCCATCGTGCCCGGCGAGATCACCCGCGGCGCGCTGAGCAACAGCGACCCCCGGCTGGCCAACGGCACCCACTACGACGACTACGTGTTCGCCGGCCGGCGCAACGAGACGGTGATCGTCACGCTGGAGTCCGCCTCGTTCGACACCTACCTGTACCTGGGGACCATGCGCCGCGGCACCTTCACGGAGCTGCAGCGCGACGACGACGGCGGCAACGGCACCAACTCGCGAATCCAGATGCGGCTTCCGGAAGACGGCACCTACGTCATCCGCGCCAGCTCGCTCTCCTCGCGCACCGGTGGCTACACCCTCACGCTCACCGGCGGCCGCCAGGCCAGCGACCTCGACGGGTACGAGGACGATCCCGTGGACCCGATCTACGACGCGCCCGGATACGAGGAGCGGAACGGCGGGCGGATCGCCGCGGGTGCGCGCGTCCGCGGCCGGCTCTGGTCATCCGATCCCACGCTGGACAACGGCGCCCCCTTTCACCTGTACAGCTACGACGGCCGCCGCGGCGAGCAGCTCACCATCACGCTTCGCTCCGACGACTTCGACGCCTACCTGGTGATCGGCACCCGCGGCGGACGGCACGGAATCGGGTCCGTGCTGGCGCGCGACGACGACGGCGGAGGCGGCCGCGACGGACACGACGCGCGCATCAACGTCACCCTCCCAGGCGACGGCGAGGTGGTGATCCGCGTGAACCCGCTGATGCCGGAGCACGGCGAATACCGGCTGGAGGTAGAGAGCAGCCTGGGCGGCCGCTACTCCGACCGCCCGCCGCCTTCCCGGCCGGGCGACTACGACGACCGCGACGACGACGACGTGGAGGACGAGATCGACTTCCGGCTGATCGGCCGCTGGGGGCTCACGGCGCCGGGCGTGCGGGTGAACCAGGGCGACTGGAGCAGCGTGACCGCCAACGCGTCGATGGGGATCCTGACCATTGAGGAGGACGGCGCGTACGCCTGGCGCAAGAGCGGCCGGCTGCTGCGCGGCCAGCTGGTGCCCTTCACGCCGCGGCGCGACGCGCGGCCGGGGGTGTCGTACTACCTGATCAACGACGGCCGCGACGAATTTTACCTCTTTTTCACCGAGTACCGCGGCCAGCGCTACCTGCAGGTGAACGCCCGCGGCTCCAATACCGTCGTCGCCCACGGCTACCGCGAGGGCGGCTCGTACTGATCGCGCGCCGTCGGGAAAGGCAGTTTCACGCAGAGACACAACGAGAGGACGCAGAGGAACGGCGAAGTTCCTCCGTGTCCTCTCTTTTCTCCTCCGCGCCCTCTGAAACTACTTTTTACTCCGCGTCGGGCAGATCGTCGGACGCGGCGCCTTCGATCCAGACGCTCTTGATGTTGACGAACTCGTGGATGCCGAAGACGCCCAGCTCGCGCCCGTACCCCGACTGCTTCACGCCGCCGAAGGGAAGGCGCGGGTCGGAGGCGACCATGGCGTTCACGTAGGTCATCCCCGCCTCGATCTCGGCGACGAAGCGGCGGCGCTCGTCCTCGTCGCGGGTCCACACGCTGCTTCCCAGCCCGAACTGCGAATCGTTCGCCAACGCGATCGCCTCGCCGATGTCTGCCACGCGAAAGAGTGAGGCCACGGGGCCGAACAACTCTTCCCCGTACGCGGGAGCGTCCTCCGGGATGTCCGCCAGGATGGTGGGCGGATAGAAGAAGCCCGGCCCGTCGATCGGCCGCCCGCCGGTGAGCACGCGCGCGCCGGCGGCGACGGAGGCGCGCACCTGCTCGTCCACCTCGTCGCGGATGGCGGCGGTGGCCAGCGGGCCCACGTCCGTCGCCTCGTCCAGCGGGTCACCCACGCGCAGCGCCTGCATCGCGGCGACGAAGCGGCGCTCGAACTCGTCCGCCACGTCCTGGTGCACGATGAAGCGCTTGGCCGCGATGCACGACTGGCCGTTGTTGATGCAGCGCGCTCTGGCCGCCGTCGTCGCCGCCGCATCCAGCTCCGCGCTGGGCATGACGATGAAGGGATCGCTGCCGCCCAGCTCCAGCACCGTCTTCTTGAGGTTGCGGCCGGCACGCTCCGCCACGCTCTGCCCCGCCGGCGTGCTGCCGGTGAGCGTCGCCGCGGCCACCCGCTCGTCGTCCAGCATCCCGCCCACCGCCTCCGCGCCGACGAGCAGCGCCTGGAACACGCCCTCCTCGAACCCCGCGCGGCGAAGGACGTCTTCGATGGCCAGCGCGCACTGCGGCACGTTGGAGGCGTGCTTCAGCAGCCCCACGTTCCCGGCCATCAGCCCCGGCGCGGCGAACCGGAAGACCTGCCAGAAGGGAAAGTTCCAGGGCATCACCGCCAGCACGGGACCCAGCGGAAGGAAGTGCACCTCCCCGCGCGCCGTGCCGCCGACGTCCACCGGCCGCGGCGCCAGCATCTCCGCGGCGTGCCGGGCGTAGTGGCGGCAGACCCAGGCGCACTTCTCCGCCTCCGCCCGCGCCGCGGCGAGGGTCTTTCCCATCTCCGTGGTCATCAGCCTCGCAAGGCGGTCCTTCTCCGCCTCCAGGATCTCGCCCGCGCGCTGCATCTTCGCGGCCCGCTCCGCGACCGGCGTGCGGCGGTGCCGCTCGAAGGCGTCCGCCGCGCGCTGCAGCCTCGCGTCCACCTCCGCCGTCGTCAGCGCGTCGAAGGTCCGCAGCGTCTGGCCCGTGGCGGGATTGATGGTGGCGATGGGCATCAGCTGTCCTGCGGCGTTTCGCCGCTTTCTTCCAGATCCCCGAGCACCGCCTCCAGACCCGGTACGAGCGAGGGCAGGTCGTTCGTTACGGTAGACCAGACGACGGAATAATCGACCGTGTCGTAGCCGTGCGTCAGGCGATTGCGCGTGTCGGCAGCGAGCTGCCAGGGGATGTGCCGATGCACAGCGCGGAGCTCCGGCGTGACGCGGCTGGCCGCTTCGCCGATGATCTCCAGCAGCTTCCAGAGCGAGAGGGCGAGGGCCAGGTCGGTGTCCAGCTCCTCCCGTGTGCGTCCCTGCGCCAGCCGCAGCGCGTTCCGGGCCGCCTGCAGCATTTGCCGAACACGCGCGGCGTCGTCAGGGCGATTCATACCACACCTCGGACGAGGCGAGCACGCGGTCCCGATAGTAGTCGCTGATCTCTCCGGGAGTACGCAGGTCGACCTTGCGGCCCAGCAATCCGGACAGCTCCCGCTCCATCGCGGAGAGCGTGAAGTAGCCGGGGACGTGCTCGGGGTCGAATTCCACGAGCAGGTCGATGTCGCTCTCCGGCCGGAAGTCTTCGCGCAGCACCGAGCCGAAGAGCGAGAGCCTGCGGACGTGGTTCCGCCGGCAGAACTCGTCGATCTCCGCTCGAGTGACGATGATGCGATCTTCCAGGAATGCGTTCGTCATTCGTCGCCGGGCCGGTTCTCTGTTTCCTGCCACGCTCTCATCATAATGCATGCGAGTCGCGGCTGTCAGCCTGCGGCCGCGCGCATGTGCAAAGACGACGGGGCCGCCGCGCGCGCGACAGCCCCCGTCGTCCACCCGTCCCGCACCGCCGCTCAGCTCACGAGCCCGCCGCCGCGGTGGCCTGGGCGGAGTCGGCGACCTCGCTGAGCTGGTGGACCGCCAGCGCATACGCGGCCAGCGGGCAGTCGGGACCGCGCAGCTCGCCCAGCAGCTCGCGGTAGGCGCGCACCTGCCGCGGGTGCTCCTTCTCCACCTGGTCCAGCGCCCGCCGGCCCTCGCCGCCGTTGTGGGCCAGCACCGCCTGCACCAGCCCGCGCTGCGCCCGGCGCACGTCGTCGCTGAGCGCCTGCGCAAAGCGCCGCTCCCACGGGTCGCGCCCGGCCGCCTGCCGCACCGCCTCGCGCAGCCGCGCCGTGCCGAACCGCTCCGACACCGCGTAGAACGCCTTCGCCGTCTTCAGCTCGTCCGTCCCCGCGCGGCGCGCCACCTCCACGATCTCCAGCAGCTGCGGCAGAAAGCGCAGGGTGATGAGCCGCTCGCCCAGGGTGCGGTCCACCCCCAGGTCCTGCAGCTCGCCCAGGCGCGCCAGGAAGAGCGCGCGGTCCTCGCCCGTCACCACCCTGGCGAAGCTGCCGCGCAGCACCGCCAGCCCGTTGCGCGCGTCCTCGATCAGCGCGTCCGTCGCGCCGTCGCCCGGCGTGTTGGCCAGGATCCACGCCGTGGTGCTTTCCAGCACCCGCCCCAGCCCCAGCAGCCAGCGGTACAGCGTCTCCGACGGGTAGCGCCCCTCCAGCGCCGCCACGTCCGCCCGGATCTCCGCCGCGCCGCTGATGCGGCTGGCCACCAGCCACGCCCGCACGATGTCGGGGATGGCATTCCCCGTGTCGCGCTGCAGGCGGTGCAGGAAGCTGCTCCCCATCAGGTCCACCAGGTCGTTCACCAGCTGCGTGGTGACGATCTCGCGGCGCAGCCGGTGGGCGCGCAGCCGCTCCGTCCCCGCCGCCTGCACCGCCTGCGGCGGAAAGTAGTTGACCAGGTACGACTCCGTCGCCGGGTCGTCCGGCACCGGGCTGGCCAGCAGCTGCGCCTTGGCGAACATCTTGGCGTGCGCCAGCAGCACGCACAGCGTGGGGCGGGAAAGCCCCCGCTCCTCGGCGCGCCGGTCGGCCAGCGCCGTCCCGGTGGGAATCCCCTCCGCCTCGCGGTCGATCAGCCGGTCGCGCTCCAGCGCCGTGATCAGCGCCACGAAGTCGTCCAGCGATTCGGCCGAGCGCCGCTCGTCCAGCGAGACGGCCAGCGACTGGCTGACGTTGTCGTGCAGCACCAGCCGGTTCACCTCGTCCGTCATCTCCCGCAGCAGCTCGTTGCGGCCCTCCTCCGACAGGTCGCCGTCTCGCACCACGGCGTTCAGCAGGATCTTGAGGTTCACCTCGTGGTCGCTCATGTCCACGCCGGCGCTGTTGTCCAGCGCGTCGGTGTTGATGCGCCCGCCCTGCAGGTGGAACTGGATGCGCGCGCGCTGCGTGAGCCCCAGGTTGCCCCCCTCGCCGACCACCTTGCAGCGCAGCTCCTCGGCGTTGACGCGCACGGGATCGTTGGGCGGGTCGCCCACCTCGGCGTGCGTCTCTTCCGCGTCCTTCACGTAGGTGCCGATGCCCCCGTTCCACAGCAGCTCCACCGGCGCCGTGATGACCGCGCGGATCAGCGACTCGCCGTCCAGCACCGTCACCTCGTCGCCCAGCCCCAGCGCGCGGCGGGCCTCCGGCGAAAGCTCCACCTCCTTGGACCCGCGGGGAACGACCAGCCCCCCGGCCGACATCTTCGACCGGTCGTAGTCCTCCCACGAGCTGCGGGGAAGGTCGAAGAGCCGCTGCCGCTCCTGGAACGACGTCGCGGGATCGGGATCGGGGTCGATGAAGATGTGCCGGTGGTCGAACGCCGCGAGCAGCCGGATCTGCTGCGAAAGCAGCATCCCGTTGCCGAACACGTCGCCGCTCATGTCGCCGATGCCGGCCACGGTGAACGGCTCCGCCTGGATGTCCTTGCCCGTCTCGCGGAAGTGCCGCCGCACGCACTCCCATCCGCCGCGCGCGGTGATCCCCTCCTTCTTGTGGTCGTAGCCGTTGGACCCGCCGCTGGCGAAGGCGTCGTCCAGCCAGAAGCCGTACTCCGCCGCCACGCCGTTCGCCACGTCGGAGAGGTGCGCCGTCCCCTTGTCCGCCGCGACCACCAGGTAGGGGTCGTCGCCGTCGTGGCGCACCACGCCCTGCGGGGGCACCACCCTGCCGTTCACCAGGTTGTCGGTGATGTCCAGCATCCCCCGCATGAGGGTGCGGTACTGCTCCGCCGCCTCGGCGCCCATCTGCTCGCGGTCGTCGAAGCGCTTGCGGGTGATGAAGCCGCCCTTGCTGCCGTTGGGGACGATGACCGCGTTCTTGATCATCTGCGTGGTGACCAGCCCCAGGATCTCCGTGCGGAAGTCGTCCGGGCGGTCGGACCAGCGGATGCCGCCGCGGCTGACGGGGGCGCCGCGCAGGTGCACCCCCTCCATCCGCGACGAGTGGACGAAGATCTCGTACAGCAGCCGCGTCTTCTTCAGCTCGTCCACGTCCGCCGAGCGCACCTTGAACGACATGTACGGCACGCCGCCGCTGCGGGCGGCGGGGTCCGCGCCGCCGGTGCGGAAGTAGTTGGTGCGGACGGTGCCCTCCACGAGCGCCAGGATGCGCCGCAGGGCGCGGTCGTCGGCCAGCGAGGTCACCTTTTCGATGGCGTCCATCAGCCGCTGCCGCGTCCGCGCCTCCGCCTCCTTTCCCGCCTGGGCCCCGAAGCGGGCGTGGAAGAGGGCGACGAGCCCCTTCGTCACCTCCGGGTACGCCACCAGGGCGCGGGAGACGGCGATGCGGCTGGGGATGGCGCCGATCTGGAACGCGTACTCGGAGTAGGCGCGCAGCAGGTCCGCCTCGCGCCAGCGCAGCCCGGCGGCGAGCGTGAGGCCGTTGAACGGGTCCTCCACCGCGTCGCCGGCGCGCACGGCCAGCAGCTGCTCCGCCAGCAGCGGCGCCACCTGGTCGGGGATGGGCGCCCCGTCGCGCGTCTGCACGGCGAAGGAGTAGATCATGAAGCCCGGTCCGGCGGTGCGCACGGTGAAGGTGTCCACCTCCAGCACCTTTACCCGGGCATCTTCCAGGATGGGCATGAACTCGGAGAGCACCAGCCGCTCGCCGCGCAGGTACAGCTTGAGGAGCGAGCACCCCGGCGGCGCCGTCTCGCCCTGCAGCGGCTGCCGCAGCTGCAGGGTGACGGGAAGGTCCTGCCGCTCCAGCGTCTCCATCTGCAGCACGTCGTCCGCGGCCGCCGCGGACGAGACCGCGGCGCGGTACTCCGCGCTGAAGGCGGGCCCGTAGGCGCGCGCCAGGCGCACCGCCTCGTCCGTGTTCTCTGCGGCCTCGCGCAGCGCGTCCTCCAGCCGGTCCTCCCACGAGCGCACCAGCGCCGACACCTCGCGCTCCAGCGCGCGCGCCTCCGGCACCTCCGCCCCGTCGGCCATGGAGACGTAGAAGTGCAGCCGCGCGCGGTCGCCCTCCATGGCGGTGTGCTGGTCCACCACCCTGCCGTCCACCCGCCGGGCCAGCAGCGCGCCGATCGCGCCGCGCGCATCCACGCTGTACCGGCCACGGGGCAGGGTGACCATCACCGCCAGCTCGCCGCGCGCGCGGTCCGCCCGCACCACCACGCGCACGGCTTCGGTGAACAGCGAATCCAGCGCGGCCTGCACCTCTTCGCCCAGCTGTTCCACGGACGCCTGGAACAGCTCCTCCTTGGGCATGGTGTCCAGGAAGGTGACGATCTCCTTGTAGTCGTGGCCGCCGTGGCGCGCGCCGCTGTTCTCCAGCACCCGGCGCAGCTTGCCGCGCAGGATGGGGATGTCGCCGGTGCCCGAGTCGTACGCCTGCGACGTGAACAGCCCCAGAAAGCGGCGCTCGCCGCGCACCCGCCCCTGCTCGTCCAGCGTCTTGGTGCCCACGTAGTCCATCCGCGCCCGGCGGTGCACCGTGGACTCGCGGTTGGACTTGGCCACGGAAAGCACCGGTCCGCTCATCAGCCGGTCGCGAAGCTCCGGCCTCATCTCGCCCAGCAGCCTGGACGTCTGGTAGGCGGATGACGACGGATCGCGCAGGATGCCCAGCCCCGAGCCGGGCGCCAGCCCGATCGCCGCGTCCTCGCCCTCTCCCTGGATGGCGTACTCGCGGTAGCCCAGGAACACGTAGTTGCCTTCCGTGAGCCAGCGGAGAAAGCGGGCCTGCTCCGCGAACTCCTCGGCCCGCTCGGGAAAGCGGGCGGCGTACTGCTCCATCGTCCGCGCCACGGCCTCGGCCTGGGCCACCATGGCGTCGAAGTCGCTGGTGGCCTCCACCACGTCGCCCAGGATGCGGCGCACCTCGTCGCCGATGGCCTCGCGGCGCGCGGGGTCGTGCACGCGCGCCACCTCGGCGTGCGTCAGCGCCTCCAGCGTCCCCTCGTCGCCGCCCACGCCCACGATCTCGCCCGCGGCGTCGCGCCGGACGCGCAGCACCGGGTAGACGTACTGGTGGATGGGCAGGTCCTCGCCCGCCAGGTACTCGCGGATGGTGTCGACGATGAACGGCCGGTCTCCCACCTCGGCGCGAAGGACGGTGACGGCGGAGCTCCACCCCTCTTCTTCGGGGTTCACCACCTGCACGTTCACCTGGTCGGGGCGGGCGCGCCGCAGGAACTCCCACGCGCCCAGCGTCATGGCGGCCAGCTGGTCGGCGCCGCGCTCCTCCAGCAGGTGGCGGGGCGACTTGGCGAAGAAGGCGCGGGCGAACTCGCAGAGGAGGGCGTCGTCGGCCCGGCCCAGGCGGGTAAGGTGTGCGCAAAGCTCGTCCACCGTCACCGCGCGGGCGGGGGACGCAGGTTGCGATGTGCTCATGAAGACTGTTTGCTTCGGGACATGCTTGTTCCGTCCTCCGCCGGACGGTCCGGCGGGGTGGGCAATGTAAGCGGTGCGCGGGAGTTTGGCACGGGGGGCGGGGGAGCCGGGGACAGGAGACGGGAGATGGCCTGCAAGCGTTTGCGGTTGATGATGTTATGAGCTCCGTTCATGCGATCGGGGATACGCGGGCTTCGCAAGAAAAGCACTCACGCAGAGCAGCGGAGAGGCAGAGCAGCGGAGAGGACCTCGCCGGCCCTCTGCTGCACTGCCCCTCTGCTGCTCTGCGTGAGTGCGGTTTCGGTTTTCCCGAACGGGAATCAGATCTTCCAGTCGACGCCGAAGACGGGGACCAGGGGAAGCGTGCCCACGGCCTCGAAGCCGCCGCGGTCCTGGTCGCCGCCGCTGAAGTAGCGGTAGAAGAGCGCGTCGCGGCTGCCCAGCGCGTTGATCACCCGCAGGTACGGCGTCATCTGCGTGCGCCGCCCGGCCAGGCGCGGGCTCCAGGTGCGCGACAGCTCCACGTCCAGCCGCAGGAAGGGATCGTCGCGCTTGCCCGTGAGCGGGGCGTCGGTGTCCAGGTCCACGTCGGTGGAGTTCTCGCCCGAAGGGGGGAGCGAGCCGTCGGACAGCAGCCGCTCCGCCCCGCCCGCGGCCTTGACGGAGGGAACCCCCGATCCGTACGCCACCCGCACCGACAGGGTGGTGCGCCTCCACGCCACGCCGCGCACCCCGGCGCTGATCGTCTGCCGGCCCCGGAAGGTGGTGTCCTCCTCCGCGCGCCACGCCCAGTTGAGCGAGTAGCCGAACCACCCCGTCAACGAGCCCACGTTGCGGCGCACCCACACGTCCATCCCGGAGATGTGGGCCGGCGCGGAGGTGGGATCCAGCTCCGAGGCGGCCGGCAGGCCGTGGAAGCGCTTGTAGAAGCCCTCCAGCCCCAGCCGCACCCCCCCGGGCATCTGCTGGTCCAGCCCCAGCGACAGGTGCGTGGCCCCCGCCACCGCCATCTCCGTGGCGGGCTGGGTGGAGTCGGCGTAGTTCTCCGGGGTGTCGCCGGAGCGCCGCTGTTTCGGAAAGCGCACGTACTGGTGGTACCGGCCCCCGGCCAGCGTGAGCGCGGCGCCGTCGGAGATGAGCCAGGTGGCGCTGGCGCGCGGAGCCAGCGTGGCCACGTCGCCCTTGCTGAAGGCGTCGGCGCGCGCCCCGCCGCGCAGGAGCACGCGCGGCGTGGGCTGCCAGACGGCGTCCAGGTAGCCGCCGCCCGTGGCCGCCTCGGCCTTCGTCGTCAGCAGCGTCACGAACTGATCCGACCCCAGCACGGGGTTCTCCACCAGGCGCTCGGCGTGGTGCTCCAGCCGGGTGCCCTCCAGCAAAAGGCCGTAGCGCAGGAGCACCGGCCCGGTGGTGCGGGTGAAGTCCACCCCCAGGCGCACCCGGTCGGAGCGGCCGTGCAGCTGGAACAGGCGGCTGATGCTGTCGCGCACCGGCACGTCCACGTCGTAGCGGCCGCCGCCCAGCGTCACCTCCACGTCCGCGCCCTCGAACTGCCCCCGGTAGCGCAGCGAGCCCGCCAGGTTGCCCCAGCGGGCAAAGCCGTCGCCCGGGGAGGGCAGGGTGTCTACCCGCACCCCCTCGGCGTTGGCGAACAGCGTGGCGGTTACGCCGCCCTCGCCCACCGGGACGTCGACCCGCAGCAGCCCGTCCGCGAAGTCGTAGGGAAAGGGGTGCCCCTCCAGCCGCGCCAGCGCGGCGCCGTGCACGGTGCGCACGGAGCCCAGGTATCGCGCCGCGCCCAGCGGCCCCTCCAGGCGCGTGCCGGCCGCGACCATGTCCACCGATCCCGCGGCGCCCATCTGCTCGCGCCCGCTGCGGGTGGAAAGGTCCATCACGTACGAGAGCCCGCCGTCGTAGCGCGCCGGCGCGCCCCCCAGGTACAGGCGCGCGGAGCTGATGACGTCGGGCTCGAAGTTCTCCACCAGCCCGCCCATGTGGAAGGGCGCGTAGACGGGCGCGCCGTCCAGCAGCACCAGCTGCAGGTTGGCGGACGAGCCGCGGAAGTACCACGGATCGGTGTCGCCGCCGTCGGTGCCGCCCGGGCCGAAGCCGGGATCCAGCGTCCCGTTCAGCGCCTCCTCCGCCACCACGGTGCGGTGGCTGACCACGCCCCAGTCCGGCCTGGACGCCGCCACGCTGTCCGCGCGCGGGTCGATGGGGTTGCGCACCCGCACGGGGGCCAGGACGATGGGACGGTGCGTGAGCGCCACGTCCACCGGCACCTCGCCGGCCGGGGGCACCACCACCTCCACCTGGTGGGGGGCGTGCTCCAGGTGGCGGATGCGCAGCGTCTGGCGCCCGGCGGCCACGTTCAGCCGGTACGCGCCGGTGCTGTCGGAGACGGCGTGGATGGTCTGCCGGCCGTTGTCGGCCTCCACCACCGCCAGGGGAATGGGAAGCCCCGCCGGCTCGCTGAACACCGTTCCACGGATCACCCCCCGCGCCGGGTCCTGGGCGGGGGCGGCGGCCGTGAGCAGCGCGAGCACAGCGGGGATGAGCATCATCGTTCCGATGGATCTATGCGAAACCGGCCCGGGGGCCGCGGATGCGCTAGTTGCCGCCGGCGCGGAACACCGGCTCGGCGGCGGAGCCCGCCACCCGCGGCGCCAGCGAGCGCAGCCGGTCGCCCTCCTTGGCGGCGAACACGCGGCCGTTCACCTCCACGAACGCCGCGTCGGCGTCGGCGGGAAGGGTGACCACCACCTCGCCGGGGCCGGCGCCCATCAGCTCGATGCGCCCGGGGCCGGTGCGGAAGCGCGCCGTGGTGGCCGCGCCGGTGGCGGTGACCTCGGCCTTGGCGCCGGGCACCAGGCGGACGCGCACCCGCAGCTCCGGCGACGACGCGCTCACCACCACGCGGACCCGGCCCTCGGAGGCCAGGATGGAGACCGCCTTGGGCGCCGCCTCCACCGGGGCGGGGGCGGGCGCGGCCGGCGCGGGCTGCACCGGGGCGACCTGCGTGGCGCGCTCGGGGGTGGCCAGCGCGTCCACCCACTCGCGCACGGGCGAGCCGGGGACCACGGCCGCCGCCGCGGCGCCGGCCACGGCCAGCACCAGCACGGCGGCGCGGGGAAGCGCGCGGCGGGCCTGGTACAGCGCGCCGCCGGAGCGGCGCTGCCGCGCGAAGGCGGCCTGGGCGGCCAGCACCGGCGGGGCGGCCTCCACCAGCCCCAGCAGGGCCGACGCCCGCTCCGTCAGTCCGCGCAGCTCGGCCAGCTGGCCGGCGCACGCGGGGCAGGAGGCCAGGTGGGCTTCCTCGCCGGCGCGCGCGCCGGGCGGAAGCTCGCCATCCAGCATCTCCTGCAGCGTTCCTTCACCCAGGTGTGTCATCCTTCCTCCAGTCGGGCGTCGTACACCGCCAGGAACCGCCGCGTTGCGCGGGCCAGCAGCGTGCCTACCGAGCCCGGGGCCACCGCGGCCACGCGGGCGATCTCGTCGTATCGGAACCCTTCTTCGCGCATCAGCAGCATCTGCCGGTCGCGCGCGGGGATCTGCTCCAGCGCGCGCCGCACCGACGCCACCCTGCGCTCGCGCTCCAGCGCCTCGTCCGGCGCGGGAAGTGCAGCCGGCTTCCAGGGGGTGGCCGTCAGCAGCCGCTCACGGCGGCGCGAGGTGCGCGTGCCGTCGCGGAACAGGTTGGTGGCCACCGTGAACAGCCAGAGCCGCGCCTCGTCGTCCGGCATGGACCGCCCCAGCAGCCGCACGAACGACTCCTGGGCGATGTCCTCGGCCGCGTCCTGGTCGCCGGTAAGGCGGTGCAGGTAGCGGAACAGCGAGGGATACACGTCGCGAAAGAGCGCGTCGTAGTCCGTGCTTCCTCCGGAGACCGTCACGGGCGCCCCGTGCACACGTGGCTTTGCGGCGTCCCGCGCGGGACGATCGGCATGCGTGGTTGGCACGAGACGTCGGTCATCGCTGGGGAAAGCCGAATCCGGTCCGGGGCGCGGCGGCTCCGCGTTTCCGGCGGTGCACAGAGAACGCCCCGCCCACGGCGATTGTGACATGGGTGCGGCACCCGCGCAACCCTTTGGCGTGTCACGAGGTGTGGTGCTGGAACGTTCTCCGTTCGCACGTACGCGGCCATCCCGTCCGCCCGTGTCCTATCGTGCA
>DASTNU010001118.1:0-7375 GCA_035720605.1 Longimicrobium sp.
CGGGATCACGTTGTCGCGCATGTGGAACGACTTGCTGTGCACGGTGTCGCCGCCCAGCTCCTCGTTCTGCGCCACCAGGGCGTCCAGCGCCTCGCGCATCTCGTCCACCAGCGCGTTGACGATCTGCACCGTGCGGGTGAGGCCCTTCGTCTCCACCCCCAGCGTGCGGGTGCGGTCCGCCGCGGCCACCAGGTCGTTCAGGTAGCGCACCGCGGCGGGAAGGATCATGGTCCCCGCGATGTCGGCCGTCGTCTCGCCCTCGATGTTCACCGTCTTGAAGTACTGGTCCAGCGCCACCTCGTGCCGGCTCTCCAGCTCGCGGTGGCTCAGCACGCCGTACTTCTCGAAGAGCGCGCGGTTCTTCTCGCTCGGCAGCAGCTCCAGCGCGTCCAGCGTGGTGCGCAGGTTCAGCAGCCCGCGGCGCTCCGCCTCGTCCTGCCACTCCTGGCTGTAGCCGTCGCCGTTGAAGACGATGCGCTTGACCCGGCGCACCTCCTGCGCGATCAGGCGCGACAGCGCGTCCTCGAAGTCCTTTCCGTCCGCCAGCTCCGCCTCCAGCGCCGTGGCCATCTCGTCCAGCGACTCGGCCATGATGGTGTTGAGCACCGTGGCGGGGAACGAGACGGACTGCGAGCTCCCCGGCGCGCGGAACTCGAACTTGTTGCCGGTAAAGGCGAACGGGCTGGTGCGGTTGCGGTCGCCCGCGTGCTGCGGCAGGTGCGGCAGCACCGGCGAGCCGAGGCCCAGGAGGCCGCCCTTCTTGCTCTCCGTGGCGGTGCCGGCGCGCTCGATCTGCTCCAGCACGTCCGTCAGCTGGTCGCCCAGGAAGATGGAGATGATGGCCGGCGGCGCCTCGTTGGCCCCCAGCCGGTGGTCGTTCGCCGCGTGCGCCACCGACGCCCGCAGCAGGTCCTGGTGCTTCTCCACCGCGCGCAGCACGGCGGTGCAGAAGAAGAGGAACTGCATGTTGTCGTGCGGCGTGTCGCCCGGTTCCAGCAGGTTGGCGTGCTCCGTCCCCAGCGACCAGTTGAGGTGCTTGCCGCTGCCGTTGATCCCCGAGAACGGCTTCTCATGAAGCAGGCAGGCCAGCCCGTAGCTCCGCGCCACCTTGCGCAGCGTGATCATCATCAGCTGCTGGTGGTCCGCCGCCAGGTTGGCGTTCTCGTAGATGGGCGCCATCTCGAACTGCCCCGGCGCCACCTCGTTGTGCCGCGTCTTCACCGGCACGCCCAGCCGGTACAGCTCGCGCTCCACCTCCATCATGAAGGCCAGCACCCGGTCCGGGATGGACCCGAAGTAGTGGTCCTCCAGCTCCTGCCCGCGCGGCGGCTTGGCGCCCACCAGCGTGCGGCCCGTGGTCACCAGGTCCGGCCGGCGGTAGAAGAACTCCTGGTCGATCAGGAAGAACTCCTGCTCCGGCCCGCAGGTGGCCGTCACCCGCCCCGCGGTCTCGCCGAAGAGCTTGAGCGCCCGCCGCGCCTGCTGGTCCAGCGCCGACATCGACCGCAGCAGCGGGATCTTGGTGTCCAGCGCGTCGCCCGTCCACGAGGCGAAGGCGGTGGGGATCGAGAGGTAGCACCCCGCGTTGGTCTCCACGATGAACGCGGGCGAGGTGGGATCCCACGCGGTGTAGCCGCGGGCCTCGAAGGTCGCCCGCAGCCCGCCGCTGGGGAACGACGAGGCGTCCGGCTCGCCCTGGATGAGCTCCTTGCCGTTGAACTCCGCCACCGCGCCGCCGCCGGCGTTGGGCGTGATGAAGCTGTCGTGCTTCTCGGCCGTGCTGCCGGTGAGCGGCTGGAACCAGTGGGTAAAGTGGCTGGCACCCTTCGCCAGCGCCCACTCCTTCATCGCCAGCGCCACCACGTCGGCCACGGAGGGATCGAGCGGCTCACCATGCTCCACCGTCCGGACGAGCGCCTTGTACACCTGCTTGGGAAGGCTGGCGCGCATCTCCGCCAGGCCGAAGGTGTGCTGGCCGAAGAGCGTCTCGATGTCCATCGGCTCGGGGCGGACACTCGCGCCGTTGCGCGAGTCTGCGCCCCACGACTTGGCGGCGGCCAGGGTGTCGAAGCGGGCGGTGGTCCTGGGCATTGCGTCTACCTCTGCGTCGGGTTCGGGCGAAAAAGGGTTACCGCTCGGCTGCGGGTTGGGCCCCGTCCATGAGCGCCGTGTCGGGCCGGGCGCGCGGCCCCAGCGAGAGAGCGCTGGTCTCCTTGATGGTCGAGAGCACGATGCTCGTCGTGGTCCACTGCACCCCGGGCCACGCCTGGATCTCCGCCAGCAGCCCTTCCAGGGTGGAGGTGCTGTCGGTGCGGATCTTCAGCAGGTGGCTCCCCTGCCCGGTGATGCTGTGGCACTCCAGCACCTCCGGGTGCCCGGCCACCTGGGCGCGGAACGCCGGGTAGTACTGCGAGCCGTTGATGCCCACGAAGATGAACGCCGTCACGTCGCGCCCTACCCGGCGCGGGTCCACCAGCACGGTGAACTGCCGGATGATGCCGCGCTCCTCCAGCTTGCGCATCCGCTCCGCCACCGCCGGCGACGAGAGCCCCACCGCCTGCGCCAGGTCGTGCTGCGACGTGCGCCCGTGCTCCTGCAGCAGCTCCAGCAGGCGGATGTCGATGTCGTCCAGGCGGCCGGGTGCGTTCACCTTATTTTCTTAAGCTCGTAGGCGTACACGCATAATTTTCGCAAACGATAATGCGGGGACGGTTCCGATGCAAGAGGCGTGACGAAGTTTCTTCTTCACCGGGTACGGCGACCGGCTTCGGCGCGAGACGCACGCCCCCTCCGGGCTCGCAAGGCTCGCCCACCTCCCCCAAAAACCCTGGGGGAGGTTGTCGGAGTCGACGGATCGAGGCGGTTCGACAGGGATCTCACTGCGCCCGCGTGGGGCCCCTCCCCCCGGCCCCCTCCCCGCTCGTTCCTCGCGGAGAGGGGGAGAATTCGAGCGGGCTTCGGCAGTTGCGGCGCGCGTCACCCTTCCCCCACGCCGGGTGTGGGGGAAGGGCCGGGGATGGGGGGCGGCCGCCGCCACGCCGCACCATTCGTCGCGCCGAGATCCGCCCCCATCACCCGTCCCCGAAGTTGGGCCCCAAAGTTGGGGGAGGGGTCGCCGCCGAGCCGCGAGGAACGAGCGGCGCAGGTTGGCAGGGGAGAGGAGAGGGCCCCGCGGACGCAGTGAGATCCCTTCCGTTCTTCCTCCCCAACAACGCGAACCCCGCCTCCGGCAGTGCCAGAGGCGGGGGTTTTCCGAATGACACCGTGTGGAGAACGACGCGGCGCAGGTGGGAGGGCAGCGCGCGCCGTGCGGCGAACCGGCTCATGGCTTCCAGTACCGGGCCTGCTGGGGGATCACGACCTCGCGCTCCTCGTCCCGCGACGGATCGCTCAACTCCGGATCGCGCGGGTCCCAGTCGTCCACGGCCTGGGCTGCGTCGGCCAGCGCTCCGAGCAGGCCTCCCGTGCAGACGCTGGCCAGGACCGCAAGGCCCCACGTCGACGCAGTGGACGGGTCCGCGCTTCCCAGCAGGCCCAGGAGGAGCGTGGCCGGGAGAGCCACCCCCGCGGCGAGCACCTGGCCCGCCAGGTGCGGCCGCCGCTCGAAGAGCGGGGCCACGCGGCGGAAAAGGAAGACGAGCCACGCGAGGCTCGCCCACACCAGCGCGAACCCCATGGGCGACATGGGGTTCTCGTCCCGCTCCAGCCGGTTCCGCACTTCGAGGAACAGGTACCCGCCGCCCACCCAGAGCCCGACCTCCACCGCCCGGACCGGCTCGCGCAGCCAGACCGGAAGGCCGTCGATCGAGCGGCGCACGGCCGCCGGCCATCCGCGCGGTCCCGGCTGCACGGGAGGCTGGGGCGGCGCGGGAAGGTCGCGCCGCAGCAGCTCCACGCGCGTACACGCCGCGCACTCGCGCGTGTGGGCCTTCATCAGGCGCTCCGCGCGGGCGGCGGAAGACGGCTCCGCCTGCCGCATCTGCTCCAGCCGGGCCGCGTTGGCCCGGGTCCAGTAGCAGTTGGAACGCGGAAGGCGTGCTTCGTACAGCGCCTGCTCCATCCGCCACCGCATCAGCGCCGCCTGGTGCCGATCCGTCACGGCGCCGGCTTCCCACGCCGCCACCTCGGCTGGCAGCACGCCCATGGCCTCCGCCGCCTGCTCCTGCGTCCACCCCGCCGCCTCGCGCATGGCGCGGAGGGCCTCCGGCGCGGCGGCCGGATCAGGAGGGCGGAGCCGGTTCACCGTGAATGCTCCTTGGCATTTGGCACTTGGCACCTGGCACCTGGCACCTGGCACTTGACACTGCCGTTCACCGCCAGCGGTAGCGGTACGTCTCCATCTCCCACTGCATCGGCTCCTCGTCCACGCCGCCGGAGACCACCTTGATGGTCTGCATGGAGTGGGGGCGCAGCGTCCCGGGCTCGGTGACCAGCTTCACGTACGTCTCCACCCGCAGCTGCGAGAGGACCTCGTCCACCTCCTCCTCCGGCAGGCCCAGCTGCTGGATGAACCCGCCGATGGCCTGGCGCATCGCCTCGCGCTCGGGGATGGAGGTGGTCTGGAGCTCCACGCACCGCGGCGCGTCGTCGTCCACCTCCGCCTCCGTGCAGGGCACCCGGCCGATCATGTCGATGTGGATGGTGATGGGGATATCGACGCCGGGAAAGACCGGCGTCTGGAACGAGTCCTCCAGCACGAAGAGATCCGACATCGCCATGTCGGTGTCCGCCCATGCCTCCACCAGGGTGGACCACTCGTTCGCGGCGGCGCCGGCCAGCCCCTCCTCGGAGAGCATCGCTTCCATCATGTTGCGCAGCGCCGCCAGGCCCTCGCCCTGCAGCTCCGCCATGATGGGCTGGAAGGCCGCGCGCAGCTCGTCCGCCATCTGCTCCGTTCCCTCCAGCCGCAGGAACTCCCCGGCCTGGCTCACCACGTACGACGGCTTGCCTCCGCTGTCGATGCGTCCGATCGCCTGGAGGAACTGCCCCGCGGGCCCCTCCAGCTCCGGCAGCTCCGTCCAGCGCATCCCGGCGAAGCGGAGCCGCATCCCCTCGGGGTGCGGCTCCGTCTCCAGGCGGTAGACGTATGCGAGGTACGTGGAATCCTGCCCCTCCTCGGTGGTGCGGACGCGCACCCGGTCGTACTCCACCTCCGCCCGCATCCCCGGCGTCCAGCCGAAGCGCAACTGCGCGGTGTCGGCCTCCTGCGCGGTGCCGTGGAGGGGAGTGAGCGAGAGCGCCAGGACGGCGGCGGCGAGGAAACGATGGGACATGGTTCGACGAGATGTGATTGGGGGGATGCGATGGATGGGGGCGACAGCGCGCGCATCCAGGTACCGGCGGCGAAGGGAGACGTGCCTCAGTCGATTGCGTCGGTGCGCGGGTCGTAGACGGCGCCGAGCAGCGCGCCGATGAGCCCGCTGAACATGGCGACGAAAAGCCAGAGAAGCGGTCTGTCGAGCGCCAGGTCCTGCGGGTCGTGCACGATGAGCATGGCCGGCACCACCAGCACGGCGGCCTGGAGCTGGCCGGCGAGAAGCGGCTTTCTGTCCCCCAGCGGGCGCAGCAGCCGGTACGTGAACGCCAGCGAGGCCACCACGGCGCCCCACAGCAGCGGCGTGTCCGGGTCGAAGGGCGCACCGCCCAGCCAGTCGGGCACGCTCATCAGCGCGACGGAAATCCCGACCGCCACCCCGATCCCCGCGGCCTTGACGGGCACCCGCAACCCGGTGGGCAGGCGCGATACCCAGCTGAGCAGCCCGGGAGCCACGGGCGGCAGGGGCCGCGGCGGAAGGCCGCCGGCGAGCGCCTGCGCCCGCTGGCAGACGGGGCACTCCCGCTGGTGGGCGGCGATGGTGCGGGCAACCCAGCCCGCCCGCCAGGGACGCCGTTCTTTCAGCCGGTCGAGCTGGGGCCGGCGCCCGGACAGCCATGCGCACTCTTCCGGAGGGTGCCGCGGCAGCCGCTCCTCGTACAGGGCGTTCGCGATCTTCCAGCGGATCAGCTCGCCCTCGTACGGCGACAGCGCGATGGACCCCGCTTCCCACGCGGTGATCTCGACGGGAAGAACGCCCAGCAGGTCCGCCAGCTCGTCCTGCGTCCACCCCGCCGCCTCGCGGGCGCTGCGGATGGATGCGGGATCGGCGGTTCGCGCGGCGGTCCGGGGCCGGAGCGCGATGGATTTCAGCACGATGGCATCACGGATCGATGCAGGATCCCTCGTTCCGGGCGCGATACACGCCTGCTAGCGCGAACGCCGGCGATCGGGAACGGGTTCGGCGCGGGGCGGCGGAGCGGCGTCCATCGCGGGGACGCGAATTCCCTGCAGCAGGTGTGATGCGGGGGCGGAGACGAGCTCCGGCTGCACCGGCGGCGGCAGCACGTGCGGCACGGCGGAGGGTGTCACGCCCGGCTGCACCGGTGCCGATTGGTGGGCCGGCTCGTCGTCGATCTCTCCTCTCCACTTGCTCCACCACCCCGCGAGCAGTCCGCCGGCCGCCGCGAGCAGCGCGCCTCCGGCCAGCACGGCCCGGTCCAGGAGCGGCGAGTAGTCGAAACTGAACCACTCCCACCAAAGCATTCCCGCGGCCACCCCCGCCGCGCTCTTCAACAGGCCGCTCAGGAACGGCCGTCGGGCGGTGAGCGGGCGAAGGGACCGGGCGGCAGCCATGAATGCCAGCATGCCCATACCCACGCCCAGTCCCGCGTCCGACCACACGCCTGTCGGGAAGGGAAGACGGGTCAGCAGCGAGAACCCTGCGATCAACAGCGCAAACCCGTCCACGATGAGCACCCCCCAGACCAGCGCGCGGGGGCCCGTCATGATGAAATGAATCGCCGACTCCACGGGATGGTCCCCCAGGTCGGGGTCTGCCCGCACGTGCCGCAGCTGGAGCCCGAACTTGCGCACCCGCCGGCAGGCGGTGCAGTCCTCCAGGTGAAAGCGTGCCTCGGCGCTCAGGATCCAGTCGAGCGAGCCAGGGCCTTCCAGAAGGGTGGCGTGTAGATCCGGGGCAAGCTGATCCGCCCAGTGACACTTCGGCAGCGCCGCGGCGGCGATGGCGGCGGCCCGGCGATCCTCCACGTCGCAACGGCGAATGAGCCGCGCCTGCTCCAGCGGCACGCGGACGGCTCCCGCCTCCCAGGCGGCAACCTCCAGCGGGCTGGCGCACACCGCGTCGGCGAGCTGCTCCTGCGTCCACCCTTGCCGGTCGTGGAACTCGCGCACCGCAGCCGGCAACGGGTCTTCCCACAGCTTCATTCCGCTTCCTTCGCTCCAGGGAAACGATCGCCCGGCCTCAGTCCTCGTAGCGGGGAGCCAGGAACCGGAATCGCATGAACGCTCGCGCCATCAACCGGTTCCCGCGCGCCCGCA
>DASTNU010001119.1:0-2578 GCA_035720605.1 Longimicrobium sp.
GAAAGGCCGGCGATGGTGATCCATAGCCGGCCTTTGCCGGATCCCGGTGAGCGCGCCTTGCGATCACACGTCCAGGTTGCGGACGTAGCGGGCGTTCTGCTCGATGAACACGCGGCGGGGCTCCACCTCCTCGCCCATCAGCTGCGTGAAGATGGCGTCGGCCCCCACCGCGTCCTCCATCTCCACCTTCAGCAGCGTCCGCACCTCGGGGTCCATCGTGGTCTTCCACAGCTGCTCGGGATTCATCTCGCCCAGGCCCTTGTAGCGCTGCACGTGGATGCCGCGGTCGCCCTTGCCGTCCCCGTCGCCGCCGTTGCCGCGAAAGCGGGCCAGGATCTCGTCGCGCTCCGCGTCGCTGTAGGCGTAGTGCTCCTGCTTGCCCTTCTTTACCAGGTACAGCGGCGGCTGCGCGATGTACACCAGCCCCTCTTCGATCAGCTGCCGCATCTGCCGGAAGAAGAAGGTGAGCAGCAGGGTGCGGATGTGGCTGCCGTCCACGTCCGCGTCGGTCATGATGATGACCTTGTGGTAGCGCGCGTTCTTGATGTCGAACTCGTCCTCGCCGATCCCCGTGCCGATGGCGGTGATGATGGCGCGGATCTCCTCGTTGCTCAGCACCTTGTCGAAGCGCGCCTTCTCCACGTTCAGGATCTTGCCCTTGAGGGGCAGGATCGCCTGGAACTCGCGCTTGCGCCCCTGCTTGGCGCTGCCGCCGGCGCTGTCGCCCTCCACGATGTACAGCTCGGTGAGCTCCGGGTTGTTGGACGAGCAGTCCGCCAGCTTGCCCGGCAGCACGCCGGTCTCCAGCGCGCTCTTCTTGCGCGTGAGGTCGCGCGCCTTGCGGGCGGCCTCGCGGGCGCGGGCGGCGCTGATGGCCTTTTCGATGATGGCGCGGCCCACGCCCGGCGTCTCGTCCAGGAACTCGCTGAGCTTCTGGTTGACCACCGTCTCCACCGCGCCCTTGACCTCGCTGTTCCCCAGCTTGGTCTTGGTCTGCCCCTCGAACTGCGGCTCGCGCACCTTCACGCTGATGACGGCGGTGAGCCCCTCGCGCACGTCGTCGCCGGAGAGCGCGTCCAGCCCGCCCTTCTTGAACAGCCCGCTCTTGCGCGCGTACTCGTTGATGGACCGCGTCAGCGCCGCCTTGAACCCCGTGAGGTGCGTACCGCCCTCGTGGGTGTTGATGTTGTTGACGAAGGTGAAGGTGTTCTCGTTGTAGCCGTCGTCGTACTGCAGCGCGATCTCGATCTCCGCCTCGGGGCGGGTGGCCTCGATGTAGATCACGTCCTGGTGCAGCGGCTTGCGGGTGCCGCGCAGGTGCTCCACGAACTCGCGCAGCCCGCCCTCGTAGTGGTACTCGTCCACCCGCCGCTCCTGCCCCTCCTCCGTCCGCTCGTCGGCCAGGGAGATGCGCACGCCCTTGTTGAGGAACGCCAGCTCGCGCAGGCGGTTGCTCAGGGTGTCGAACGAGTAGGTGGTTTCTTCGAAGATCTGCGTGTCGGGCTTGAAGCTGACCGTGGTGCCGCGCTCCTTCGTGCTGCCCGTGACGGTCAGGTCCTGCGTCTTGTCGCCGCGGCTGAAGGCCATCTCGTGCACCTTGCCGTCGCGGCGCACCTGCACGCGCAGCCACTCGCTCAGCGCGTTCACCACGCTCACGCCCACGCCGTGCAGGCCGCCGGAGACCTTGTACGAGCCGCCTTCCTGGTTCTCGAACTTGCCGCCGGCGTGCAGCACGGTGAGCGCCAGCTCCAGCGCGGGGATCTTTTCCGTGGGGTGGATGTCGACGGGAATGCCGCGGCCGTTGTCCACCACGGTGATGGAGTTGTCGGCGTGGATGGTGACGTCCACCCGGTCCGCGTACCCGGCCAGCGCCTCGTCGATGGAGTTGTCCACCACCTCGTACACCAGGTGGTGCAACCCGTTCTCGCTGGTGGATCCGATGTACATCCCGGGCCGCTTCCGTACCGCCTCCAGACCCTTGAGGACCTGAATCGCGTCGGCTTTGTACTCGGGCGTGCCCTCGAGGAGGGCGGGTTCACGCTTGGCCATATGGCTCCGTCGATCTTAGAGATTCACTGCGTTTCCCACGGTGCACCTACGCACGGGGTCGGTCGAGCGGACCCGGCACCCACCGGATCTCCTTCACTCGCCCTTGTCGCCCGTCATTCACGCGAGCGAGGATCCGCGGCGTCATGAGGCTGAGCTCGTTCGCCCAGGCCGCCGTGGCGACCCGGACTCTCAGGACCCCGTCCGGGGTCACCGATTCCGGCGCCGTCACCGCGGCGATCTGCGGGCCGACGAGCTGGGGCCACGCCTCGATCACCCCGGCCTGCTGGATCCGCTTCGCGAAGCCGGACCGTCGCAGATAGCTCGCCAGCGCGTCGGCGAGCGTGGTGGGGCGACGTGGCTCGCTCACCCGCCGACGCCCCGCAGCTGTCCGTCCCTCACGGTCCACACCTCCAGCTGCAGACCCCGCGGCAACTCCTCCGCTCGCGGAGCCGTGAGAAAGACCTGTCGGTCTTCAGGGCCGACCAGTCGGGAGGCCAGCCGCTGGCGGCGCTCGTCGTCCAGCTCGGCG
>DASTNU010001120.1:0-3812 GCA_035720605.1 Longimicrobium sp.
AACCAGCGTTCCCGCGGGCCGCCGCCCGTTCCTGTCCACGCACGCCCATCCACCCGATCCGCAGCGACCCATGGCCCGGCAAGACCTGATTTTCGGTGCGCTCGAAAATACCCGCTTCGGTGAGCTGAACCTGGTGATGCCGGACGGAAGCGCGCGCCGCTTCCGGGGGAGCGAGGAGGGAGAGCACGCGGAGATGGTCATCAAGGACCCGGGCGCGGTGGACGCCATCCTGCGCCGCGGCGACATCGGCCTGGGCGAGTCGTACATGGCCCGGCAGTGGGAGTCCCCCGACCTGAAGGCGTTCCTCACCTTCTGCCAGCGCAACCGCGACGAGCTGGCCCGGGTGACGCGCTTCGACCTGGTGAACCGGGTCCTCTCCCGCTACACCACCCTCACCAGCAAGAACACGCACGAGGGCAGCCGGAAGAACATGCACGCCAGCTACGACTATCCCCCGGAGCTGTACGCGTCGTACACGGACCGCATGATGACGTACTCCAGCGGGTGGTGGGACGGCAGGGAGATGTCGCTGGAAGACGCGCAGATCAACAAGTACAACCGCATCCTCAGCCGTGTTGGCCCCGCCCCGCAGCACATCCTGGAGATGGGGTGCGGCTGGGGGTACTTTCTGGACCTGGCCGCCTCGCGCGGCTACCGGGTGACGGGGTGCACCATCAGCAAACAGCAGTACGAGTACGGCCGGGAGCTGAACCGGGAGGCCATCGCCGACGGGCGGGTGACGCTGCTGCTGGAAGACTACCGCAACATGAAGGGCCAGTACGACGCCGTGGTCTCCACGGGGTTCTTCGAGCACGTGGGCTCGCAGTTCTGGGTGGAGCACTTCCGCAAGGTGAAGCAGTACCTGCGCAAGGGCGGCGTGGCGATGATCCAGACCATGCTGTGCAACCGGTTCGACCCGCGCAACGCGAAGAAGCTCAACTTCTTCTCCAAGTACATCTTCCCGGGAGGCGAATTTCCCTCCGTGGGCTCGTTCATCGTCGCCGCGGAAGAGGCGGGGCTGCGGTGCGAGGAGCACCTCTCCTTCGGGCAGGACTACGCGCGGACCATGGACGAGGCGTGGACGCGCTTTCACCGCAACCTGGACGCGGTGCGCGCGATCGGGTACGACGACGAGTTCATCCGCAAGTGGGAGTTCTTCATCGCGGGATGGTACGCGATGTTCCGCTCCGGACAGTACAACGTGATGCAGGCCAGGCTGGCCCACTACCCTTGACGCAGGACCCGCCCCACGCGGGCCGACCGGGGGAGCAGACCATGGAGAACCTCGCTGGCCGCGGCACCCAGTCCCTCCGCGCCCCTTCCACGCTGGGCGATCTCGCCGGCGCGGCGCGCACCTACCTGCAGGGGGTGGTGGGGGCGGAGCGCCTGGTCCGCGGCCTGCTCGGGGAGGCCGGGATCGAGATCGGCGGGGGCGCGCCGCACGACATCGCGGTGCACGACCGCCGCTTCTACGGCCGCGTGGCGCGCGACGGCTCGCTGGGGCTGGGAGAGTCGTACATGGACGGGTGGTGGGACTGCCCGTCCATCGACCAGATGGTCACGCGCCTGCACCGCGCCCGCCTTCCCGCCAGCATCCGCAAGAACTGGAAGTACCTGGCCGCCGCGCTGCAGGCCCGGCTGCTGAACCTGCAGAGCGTGAAGCGCGCGTTCGAGGTGGGCCGGCGCCACTACGACATCGGCAACGACCTGTACCGGGCCATGCTGGACCGGCGCATGGTGTACACCTGCGCCTACTGGAAGGACGCCGCGACGCTGGACCAGGCACAGGAGGCCAAGCTGGACCTGGTGTGCCGCAAGCTGGGGCTGCGCCCCGGGATGCGCGTGCTGGAGCTGGGGTGCGGATGGGGGAGCTTTGCCCGGTACGCGGCCGAGCGGTACGGGGTGGAGGTCACCGGCTACTCGGTGTCGAAGGAGCAGGTGGCGATGGGCCGCGAGCTGTGCGGGGGGCTGCCGGTGGAGCTGCGGCTGGACGACTACCGCAACGCGCGGGGTACGTACGACCGCGTGGTCTCCATCGGCATCATGGAGCACGTGGGGCCCAAGAACTACCGGACGTACATGGAGGTGGTGGACCGGTGCCTGGCGCAGGGCGGGTGGTCGCTCGTCCACACCATCGGCGGCCGCCTTTCGGAAGCGGCGACGGACCCCTGGACGCACCGGTACGTCTTTCCCAACGGGCGGGTGCCCTCCGTCGCGCAGCTGGCCCGGGCGATGGAAGGGCTGTTCAGCTTTCAGGACCTGCACGCCTTCGGCCCGTACTACGACGCGACGCTGATGGCGTGGTACCGCAACTTTACGGCGGCGTGGCCGGCGCTGCGGGAGAAGTACGGCGACCGCTTCTTTCGCCTGTGGAGCTACTACCTGCTGATGAGCGCCGCCGCCTTCCGCACGGGCTATCTCACGCTCTTCCAGATCGTGATGTCGCGCCCGGACACCCCGGTCCTGGACTGGCGCCAGAGCTGACCGGGCCGGTGCGGCCCGCTCAGGCTCTCAGCAGAGCCAGAACCGCAGCGGACCGGCCGGCCGCTGCGGTTCCTGTGATTGGAGGCGGCGAGGGCACGCTCGTGCTCCAGCAGTCGCTCCGCGCCGTTCCCCGCGGCGATCAGAAGCGCACGGACACCCCCACCCGCGTGCCGTCGCCCGACGAGGCGACCATGGGCACCACGTCGCCGGACATCAGCCTCGCCAGGCCGCGCTGCGCGTTCATCCGGTGGGCGCTGTCGTCCGCGTCGACGATGCCGTAGATCCAGCTTCCCAGCCACGCCAGGTAGCCGACCGCCATGGGCAGGTAGTTGGTGTCGTCCTCACAGCTGATCACGTCTTCGTCGCAGCTGATGCCCGCGCTGCTGGACGTCATCGCCGTCCCGAGCACCAGCCCTCCCAGCCCCACGCCCAGCAGCATGAGCCCCTTCTGCGTCTCGCCCGCGTACATGTGGCCCCCGCCGGGCACCAGCACACCCACCAGCATCGCCGTGCCCGGATCCTTGTATCCGGGCTGCGGCGCCTGCTGCGCCAGGGCGGGCGTGGCGGTGATGCACGCGAGCGCAACGGCGGTGATCAGCTTTCTCATGGTGTCTTTCTCCGGAGTCGTTCGTCCCCGGGGCGTCCCGTGGACGGGTGAGTTTGACATCGAGGATGTACAGCGCGAGAGCATCAGGTCATGAAATGGCTCCATTGTAAGGGAAAGGGGACGACAGGGGTGGTCCGGGCAGAGTGGCACTCGCCGCGGCTCAGCGGATGGCGGCCTGGTGACGGCCGCCGCGGACATGAGTCGGACTCGCGGGGGGAGAATTCATCCTTTCCGCGCACCGCAAGGTGAACACGGCCATAAGAGTCGAATTACTTTCATAGATTGACACTAAAGAATCTGTACTCTGAACGCTGGCAGGGTTACAGTCCGCGCAGGCGGACTTCGTGACGTTCCAGCAGCGGTTTCAACCGCCGGACGCGAGGCCGGCCGCCACGCGTCGGGTCCCCGGGTGAGGGGTGGCCCGCCCGAACGCGAGCTTCGTCCTACACGGCCGTGGGCTCGGCGGCGAGCTTCGGGACGGGGGTGAGCCGACGGCGGCGCCGAGACGGGGATTCTGGCGTTCCAGCGGCGGCAGGGTTACCCGCCTGCAGTCCGCGCAGGCGGACTTCGTGACGTTCCAGCAGCGGTTTCAATTCAACCGCCGGACGCGTGGCCGGCCGCCACGCGTCGGGTCCCCAGGTGAGGGGTGGCCCGCTCGAACGCGAGCTTCGTCCTACACGGTGGCGGGCTCGGCGGCGAGCTCCGGGACGGGGGTGAGCCA
>DASTNU010001121.1:0-3085 GCA_035720605.1 Longimicrobium sp.
GCAGGACCACACCGAAGGCGTACGAGACGTAGAAGCGCCTCATCATCAGGTCCAGCACCAGCCCAGCCGCCAGGCATGCAACGGCCACGACGATGATCAGCACCTTGATGACGACCGGAGTCTGGTTGGTGAACGGGGCGAACCACCCCCAGAGCCCCGTTAGCGCGAGCGCAGGCGCAAGCACCGCGGCGATGAACCACCATGGCACCCCGGAACTCGCCTGGTCGTCCGCGGCGGTCTGCTCGTAAGGGGTTTCAAGGACCGCCATGAACTGGTCGGCGGCCTCGGGAGTGAAGGTACGAAGGATCTCGCGATTCTCCCGCGACAGCGGCACGGCCGAGCGCGCCTCGATCGCACGGCACAGCTGCTCATACCGATGGTCATCGAGTGCCATCGCTTCACCTCCCCATGGAAAGCCCGTCGCAGAGAGGTCCTCCCAGGGCACCCGCGGAATCACCCCGCCGGCGGGATTCCGCAGCCGCTTCGCACGGTCCTCGGACGGCGGAAAGCCGGCCTCGCCCACCCACAGGGCATACAGCTACGGCGCCTTTCGCCGCGAGGCAAGGGCCGCGTATCGACCCGATACCGGCGTGCGCGGAGAAGGCATCCTCCCACTGCGGCTTTCACCGCGGGTTCCCGGGCGGACCAGCAGACGTCAGCTGAACAGCTCCCTGAGCATCCGCTCGCGGTTCAGCAGGAACTCGCGGGTGATGAAGTAGTGCTCGGTGTCCTCGTACTCCACGCGGCGGATGCCGTCCTCGTCCAGCAGCAGGATGTCGGCGCCGGGGTAGCCCATCAGGATGGGGGAGTGGGTGGCGATGAGGAACTGGCTCTGCTGGCGCACCAGGTCGTGCATGCGCGTGAGGACGGAAAGCTGGCGGCTGGGCGAGAGCGCGGCCTCGGGCTCGTCCAGGATGTAGAAGCCGCCGCCGTACAGGCGGTCCATGAACACGGCCAGGAAGGACTCGCCGTGCGACTGCTCGTGCAGCGACAGGCCGCCGTACGCGCTCGCCATCTCCAGACGGTCCACCTCCGTCGCCACGTTGTAGAAGCTCTCCGCGCGCAGGAAGAACCCGTCCGCCGGCCGCTTGTAGCCGCGGACGAGCTGCAGGTACGCGTGCAGGCCGCTCTCCGAGGGGCGGGTGGCGAACATGAAGTTGCGGCTGCCGCCCTCCGGGTTGAACCCCCACGACGAGGCGACCGCCTCCAGCAGCGTGGACTTTCCCGATCCGTTCTCACCGACGAGGAACGTGACCGGCGACCGCAGCTCCACCTCGTCCCGCAGCGCCCGGACCGCGGGCAAGGTGAACGGATACTCGTCGAACGACCGCACCTCGTCCGTGCGAAGCTCGATGCTGCGGAGGTAGAGCGGGGCCTGCTGCATGGGCGATGGTGTCGATGCGGACCTTGGTCACTCAGACTCCGGAGCCGGCGGGTTACTGCAGATCCGGGTCATCTACCCGCAGCTCCTGGCGTGTGTGGCGGACGGTGAGAACGACGAGGTGATCAGGCTCGACTCTATAGATCACCCTGAAGCTGCCGTGAATCACCTCGCGTAAATCGGTACGCTGCGACTCGGGCACGGAACGGCCGCTGAGGGGAAATCGATTGAGGCGCCGCACGGACGCAAAGATCGCGACCACCCAGTTCTCAGCAGCCTGAGGCCGGGAGCGAGCGATGTATTCCGCAATCTCGCTCACCCGCTTGAGGGCAAGCGGAGACCAGATGAGTTTCACCGGCGCAGGCGGGCCAACACCTGCTTTCTGGCCTCATCGTGCTCTACGCCCTCGCCGCGCGCGATCTGTGCCTCGGCGATACGGATGTCCTCCAGCACTTCTTCGCGCTCCACAAGCCTTTCGTACTCTGCAACGTCCAGGAGCACGGCGGCGCTTCGACCATGTTGTGTCAGTACAATTGGACGGTGCGTCGCCTGCACCTGCTCAATGAAAGCAGCGGTGTTGGCGCGAAACTCCGAGAGGGGACGGACATCTTCGCTGAATCGAATCTGAACCATAGGGCTTCTCCTGTACAAGAGGACGTACAGAATAAAGTACGTTGAGAACCTCGCGCCATCAAGAGGCCAGCGCCTCGCGCATCGCCTTCAGCGGCGGATCGATGCCCCACCAGCGGCGGAAGGCGGCGGCACCCTGCTGGACCAGCATCTCCTTGCCGTCGGCGGCGGGAAGGCCGCGGGCGCGCATCTCCCGAGCCCACCGCGTCTCGCCGGGCGCGTAGACCAGGTCCAGCGCGGCGCCGATCCGCAGGCCGGGTGCATCCGGATCGAGCGGGAGCGGATCGTCGGGGCGCAGGCCGAGCGAGGTGGCGTTGACCGCCAGGTCGAAGCGCTCCGCCGCGAGCGCATCCACCGAATCCACGACGTCGATCCGCACGCCGGGAGCGCGGAACCGCTCCGCCAGCGCCTCCGCGCGGCCGCGGGTGCGGTTGGCGACCACGATGCGCTCCGCGCCCGCATCCGCCAGCGCGCACACCACGGCGCTCGCCGCGCCGCCCGCGCCCAGCAGGAGCACGCGCGCCCCCGCCGGCGGGCGGCCGAGCAGCGCACGGACCGCCTCCCGCGCGCCGGCGACGTCCGTGTTGTCGCCGTGGAGCGCACCGTCCTCCATCCACCACGCGTTGCAGGCACCGGTGCGCACGACGGCCTCGCTCGCGCGGTCGACGGTGCGCGCGGCGAGCGCCTTGTGCGGCACCGTCACGTTGCCGCCGCCGCCCGCCCGCGCGATGCCGCGCATCAGCCCGGGGAGGTTCTCCGGGGCGCAGCGGAGCGCGACGTACACCGCGTCCAGCCCCAGGGCGCGAATGGCGGCGTTCTGGAATGTGGGGGAGAGGGAGTGCGAGACAGGATCGCCCAGCAGCGCGAACAGCCGGGTGGCGGCCGTAGGGCGCGGAGTCACGGGTGAAGGATGGGGGCCAGCCGGTCCAGCGCCTGGTCGATCAGGCGGCGCAGCTCGTGGTAGGTGTCCTCGTACACCGCCTCAGGCCCGCCGAACGGGTCGCGGATGGAGTAGCCGTCCTCCGCGCCGGTGGCGAAGTCGCCCAGGGTGAGCGCCTTCTCGCCGCCGCCCAT
>DASTNU010001122.1:0-3225 GCA_035720605.1 Longimicrobium sp.
CGGGGCTTCAACTGCTTGCAACACAATCGGTTACCAGATCCCGGACGCGCGGAGCACATCATGCTCTCCGCGCCCTTTTCGCATCGGTGGTCAGGGTCCGGACAAGCCGATGGGGACGCCGCCCGGCGCGCGGACGATGGCGATCGTGACGCCCTCCATCACGTGCATCGGGGCGACCATTTCCTCGGCGCCCTCCTGGAGCGCCCTGTCGAAGGCCGCCCGTGCGTCGGGAACGTGGATGTAGGGGATGGAGCCCGGCAGCTCCGGCGGGTGGTTGCGGCGAATCCCGCCGCCGCCCTTGTCGGAGTAGGCGAACAGGTGGTAGTCGCCGTCCGGGGTGGGAAAGCTGGGCATGAACGTCCATCCGAACACGCTGGCGCACCACTCCTTCGTCGCGTCCGGGTCGGCGCTCGCCAGCTCCGTGTGCGTGATCCAGCCGTACAGCCCCTGCGTGGGCTCGTGGCTCATCGACGCCGGGTCGGCGGGCTCCATCGAGCCCTGGGACGGATCCTGGGTCATCGCACACTCCTCGTCGCGGTGCACGGCTGTGAGGCAGGTCGGGCGCCACCCAGCATAGCGCTGCCATCCGCCTCCGGCCAGCACGAGCGCTGACGCCGAAAAGCGGCCTTCGAGAATCGCGCAGGACGCGTGATCGCGTCTGGAGCAGGGCATCGGCACGCCTCGAGCGCCGAAAACGCGATCCTGGGCCAAATCCGGCGTTTCGGCCCCGCGCCGAAGCTCGAAGACGAAGCCCCGCGCAGTTTGCGGGGCTTCCCGCCGTTGTTGCCGCGAGTTTCACTCGCCCGACGAGGAAGCCAGGGCAGGGGTCCGTTCCTGGCAAATCCACGATTCCCACGGCCATCTACGCTTTTCCACATCTCTCCACATCCCTTAGTTTACATAATGTATATTATACGAAGTGGAGCGAGGCTTGCGCGCGGGATGCATCGCAAGTCATCCTACCATCACTGTTTCGGCCAGGCGCGTACTTTCCCCCGGGAGCAAACCACATGGCACGCGCGATCTGGAAAGGCAACATCAGCTTCGGGCTGGTGAACATCCCCGTGGGCCTGTTCTCCGCCGCCTCGCCGGACGAGCTGAGCTTCCGGCAGCTGGACAAGCGGAACATGTCGCCCATCGGCTACAAGAAGTACAACAAGAACACCGGCGAGGACGTCGAGGGCGAGGAGATCGTCAAGGGCTACGAGTACGAGAGCGGCCACTACGTCGTGCTCAGCGACGAGGACCTGCGCCGCGCCAACCCCGAAAAGACCCAGACCGTCGAGATCACCGACTTCGTGGACCTGGACGACATCCCGCCCCTGTACCTGGACAAGCCGTACTACCTGGGCCCCATCGGCAAGAACAAGAAGGCCTATGCCCTGCTGCGCGAGGCGCTCAAGCGCACCGGCAAGGTGGGGATCGCCAAGGTGGTCATCCGCTCGCGCGAGTACCTGTCCGCCGTGGTGCCCCAGGACGACCTGCTGGTGCTGGAGATCCTGCGCTACCCGCACGAGATCCGCCCCGCCGACGACCTGGAGGTGCCGCGCGGCGAGCTGAAGGAGATGGGGATCAACGACCGCGAGCTGGAGATGGCGGAGCGGCTGGTCGAGGGGATGACCGGCGAGTGGGAGCCGGAGAAGTACGTCGACAGCTACCGCGACGACCTGATGGCGCTCATCAACCAGCGCATCGAGAGCGGCCAGACCGACACCCCCGACGAGACCCCCGTGGAGGAGGTGGACGTCGAGGGGCGCGGCGACGTGATCGACATCATGGCCCTGCTCAAGCGCAGCGTGGAGGCCACCGGCCGCGGCGAGCGCGTGGCGGCGGACACGGAGGCCCGCCCCGCCGCGAAGAAGTCGAAGAAGGCCGCCGCCACGGAGGACGACGGCTCCGCGCCGCCGCCCGAGAAGCCGGCGAAGGGCAAGTCCAAGCGACAGACCGCCTGAGGGGGGGGACGCGACCGCATGGGTCTCGATGAATACAAGCGCAAGCGCAACTTTCGCGTCACCGCAGAGCCGGAGGGGCACGTCCATCCCGAGGGGGACGTGCTCTTCTTCTGCGTCCAGAAGCACGCCGCCAGCCACCTGCACTACGACTTTCGCCTGGAGCTGGACGGCGTCCTGAAGAGCTGGGCCGTTCCCAAGGGGCCCAGCCTGGACCCCTCCGTCAAGCGCCTGGCGGTCCACGTGGAGGACCACCCCGTCGAGTACGGCGTCTTCGAGGGGATCATCCCGAAGAAGGAGTATGGCGGCGGCACCGTAATGCTGTGGGACCGCGGCACCTGGACCCCCGACGGCGACGCGCGCCAGGGCTACCGCAAGGGGCACCTGCGCTTTCACCTGCAGGGCGAGCGGCTGTCGGGCGGATGGCACCTGGTGCGCTCCCGCCGCGGCGAAGAGGGCCAGAAGGAGCAGTGGCTGCTCTTCAAGGACGACGACGACGCGGCGCGCCCGGAGTCGGAGGGGATCGTCACCGAGGAGTTCACCACCAGCGTCGAGACGGGCCGGACGATGGAGGCGATCGCCGCCGACCAGGACGCCAGCTGGGACTCCCGCGCCCCCGCCTCCGAGGCGCTCACCCGCGCCGGCAAGCCGTCGAAGGGCACGGCACCGGACGCGGCGAAGAAGCCGCCGTCGCGGGCGAAGGAGGCGGCGGACTCCCCCGCCCCCCCCATCCCCGGCGCCAAGAAGGCCGCTTTTCCGAAGCCGTTCACCCCGCAGCTGGCCACGCTGGTGGAGGAGGTGCCCGCCGGCGGCGACTGGATCCACGAGCTGAAGTACGACGGCTACCGGCTCCTGGCCATGCTGAAGGACGGCGAGGCGCGGGTCGTCACCCGCAACGGCAACGACTGGACGGAGCGCTTTCCCGCCGTCGCCGCGGCGCTGGCGCGGCTGCCGGCGCGCACGGCGGTGCTGGACGGCGAGGTGGTGGTGCTCACGCCGCAGGGCACGACGAGCTTCCAGGCGCTGCAGAACGTGATGAGCTCCGGCCGCGGCGGCGAGCTGGTGTTCTACGCCTTCGACCTGACCTACCTGGAGGGGATGGACCTCCGCGCTTCCCCCCTCGCCGCGCGCAAGGAGGCGCTGCGCGCGCTGCTGGCCGCGGCGAAGGGCGGCGCGATCCGCTTCAGCGACCACATCGCGGGGAACGGCGCGGAGTTCTACCGGCAGGCGTGCGGGATGGGGCTGGAGGGGATCATCAGCAAGCGCGCCGACGCGC
>DASTNU010001123.1:0-2324 GCA_035720605.1 Longimicrobium sp.
GCCCAGCCGCTGCCGGTGCCGTCGGGCGTGCGCACCGTGGTGGTGAAGCTGATCCCCGTGCCGCGGGCGTAGGCGAAGAGCCCCTTCTTGTTCGCCACCGTCTGCGACCCGGTGAAGTGGGTCAGGAAGCCGGTGCTGATCAGGCTCTGCCGCTGCGCCGGGCCGGCCACCTCCATCACCGCCCGGGCGCGCTGCTCGGGGGTGATGTTGGCCGTGTTCTCGAAGAACGGCTCCACCGGCAGGTACTCCTGCGGCGGCAGCTCGCCCAGGTACTCGGGGTCCTCGGGCACCAGCCGCGCCAGCCGCTCGGAGGTCTGCACCACCTGCCGCAGCGACTCGTCGTCGAACCGGTTGGTGGTGGCGCTCGCCACCTTCTTGCCGAAGGCGCTGGTGACGGTGACGTTGGCGTCGTACGCGTCGCCGCTGGTGGAGACCTGGTTCACGGCGAAGCGGGTGTTCCCCTCGCTGCCGCTGTTGAGGTTGACGCGCGCCTCGTCGGCCGTCGAGAAGGACAGGACCTTCTGGGCCAGGGCCTCGGCGTCTGCGCGGGTAAGGTAACGGGGTTCGGGCATTGCTCAGGCTCTCCGGCCGGTGTTGATGACGTTGACGCCGCGGAAGCGCGCCGCGGGGCAGCCGTGCGACACGGCGTTGCTCTGCGCGGGCTGGCCCTTGCCGTCGTTGAAGGAGCCGCCCTGGAAGTAGGTGCTGGGGCCGCCGATCAGGTCCATCCCGTTCCAGAACTCCGGCGTCCGCATCTGGTACGCCACGTCCTTCAGCAGGCCGGTGATGCGGCCGTTCCGGATCTCCTTGAACACCTGCCCGCCGAACTGGGCGTTGTAGCGCTGCTGGTCGATGGAGAACGAGGCATCGCCGTCGATCAGGATCCCGTTCTCCACCCCCGACACCAGCTCGTCCACGCTCACGTCGCGCTGGGCGTTGGGAAGCAGGTTCACGTTGGGCATGCGCTGGAACTGCACCGCGTTCCAGCTCTCCGCGTAGCTGTTGCCGTGGCTGCGCACCGGCTTGCCGCTCTGGCGGTACCAGTCGGCCAGCCAGGGCGCCTGCTCGCGGGTGGTCTGCAGGTCGTTCAGCACGCCGTCCTTCACGATCAGGTACTCGTCGGGCTTCACCCCCTCGTCGTCCCAGCCGATGGACGACAGGCCGCCCGGTGAAGAGCGCTCGCCCTGGATGTTCATGAACTCCTGGCCGTAGCGGAACTTGCCCAGGAAGTTCTCGATGGGGTAGATGAACGAGGTGCCCGCGTAGTTGGCCTCGTACCCCATGATGCGGTCCAGCTCGGTGGGGTGGGCGATGGACTCGTGGATGGTGAGCCACAGGTGCGTGGGCAGCAGCACCAGGTCGTAGCGCCCCGGCTCCACCGGCTTGGCGGTGAGCTTGGCCACCGCCTCCTCGGCCCAGCGCGGCGCGTTCTCCACCAGGCGGGCGTCGCGCACGTGCTCGTAGCCCAGCCCCATGGGCGCCACGTCGGTGCTGCCGCGCTGCTGAAAGTCGGACCCGTCGGCCGCCACCGCCGTGATGTTCATGTTGGGATACGAGCGGTGCAGCGTCTGCTCGATGTACGACCCGTCGGTGCTGGCGAAGGTCTTGGCCAGCCGCTGGGCGAACATCACCGAGTTCACGAAGCGCGCCCCCTGCACCCCCAGCGCCGCCGCGTTGGCCCGCAGCAGCAGGTCCACCTTTTCCTCGATGGGGACGGAGAAGGGGTCGATCTCCACCGGCGACGACCAGCGGCCGTCGGCCACCCGCTCCACCGGGGCCAGCTCCAGCGGGCGCTGGCGGGTGGCGGCGTTGGCGCGCGCCTGCGCCACGGCCTGCTGCGCCACACGCACCACCTCTTCCGCGTTCAGGTCGCGGCTGGCGGCGAAGCCCCACGACCCGTTGGCGATCACCCGCACCCCGAAGCCGAAGGTCTCGCCGTCGTTGAAAAAGGTGATCTGCCGCTCGCGGGTGCCCAGCGCCTGGGTGCGGTTGGCCGCCAGGCGAAAGTCCGCGTAGGTGGCCCCGGCAGCGCGCGCGGCGTCCAGCGCGCGCATGGCCAGCTCGCGGTTCACGACCGCGTCCAGCGGCTCGAGCGGCGCGGCCTGGGCCAGCCGGGGAAGGATCGCCTGCCCCGCGCTCAAGCCGGCTGTGACCGCCGCGCTCTGCAGGAGGAAGTCTCTGCGCTTCATGGATGCTCCGCTTGGAGGGTTTGTGGGACTGCGGAAACTAGAACGGACGTTCGAACCTGGCAACGCCGCGCGGGCGCGGCGGTTGCGTGGCCCCGGCCCGCATGAGCGACTCCGGTCCTTCCGTCGCCGTCGTCG
>DASTNU010001124.1:0-4101 GCA_035720605.1 Longimicrobium sp.
CGCGCAGCGCGACGCCGTGAGAGCCGGCTCGCGCTCCCGACCTTCGTGCGATCCGCTCACCGCATCTGCTCCACGAATCCCCAGCAGTTTTTCTCTCGCGATGACGCACAAGGAGCGGCACGCAGTCCGGCACGTAATTGCGCAAGCATTGTCGGAAAGGCACAGAGTGGGTGCGCGGGCCGTTTTCCACCGCCGCGTTTGATTCACGCTCAGCAGGTGCAGATCCGCTGCTCGGTATAGAAGCACGGGCGAAGCTACGAGCTGGTGCTCCCCGCCTCCGCGTACGCCTGCACGGTACCCATCTCCGCTTCCGCATCGGCGGGCTCGAATGAATCCACGCGCAACGCGTCCGATTCCAGCTCTTCCAGTGAGGCGGATGGACGAGGGGGCACCCCCCCGCGTGGGAGGGTGCCCCGCATGGCTTACCAGCAGTTCGCGGTGTCGCAGCCACCGGCGGGCCGCTTCATGCGTGGGCCGAGGCCTCGTCCACTCAGCAGATTGTACCGCCGAAGCCGCAGCCGGTCGCGCAGTCGGACACACAGCCGGTGTCGACGATGCCGACGGCTTCGCTCTCCGGGGTGGAGTCCGAGGTGGTGAACGAATCCACGGTCAGCTGGTCGAGGTTCAGTTCGGGCTTGTTCATGATGGGGCTCCGGGGTCTTGGGGGAAGTCGCGCGGTCAGGTCAGGGAGGATAAATCCGGTCGCCATATTTTGCAATACCTGTCTGATTAGGATTACATCCTGGTCGAAGCAAGGCCCCGAGCGATGCACCCGGCCTGGTGAGGGATCGGCCGGTGACGGATCACGCGAGGACCGGAGCGGGCGGCGTGACGAGCGCTGCCGGGATCGCCGCAGGGGCGGGCTGGGCGCGCGAGCCCGCGCCCAGGCGGCCTGCCGCCCGGTCCAGGGTCAGCCCTGCCACGATCGCCCTCCATCCTCCGAGTGCGTAAACGCGGCCCGCCGCACTCCCGCACTCCCCTACGCCGCAGCCGTCTCCCCGATGGTCGCGTCTGTGATGGCGACGGCGCGGGGGCCGCGGTACGCCTCCGGCGCGGTGGGGCAGAAGGGGGCCAGGGTGCAGCGCTCGCAGAACGCGCGGCGCGCGGTGCAGACGGCGCGGCCGTGGTCGATGATGCGGTGCGTGAAGATCACCCGCTCCGGCATCTCCAGCACCGCCAGCAGGTCCTGCTCCACCTTCTCCGGGTCCTCCTCGCGCGTGAGCCCCAGCCGCGCGGCGATGCGCTTGACGTGCGTGTCCACCACCACGCCCTCCGCGATGCCGAAGCCCACCCCCAGCACCACGTTGGCAGTCTTGCGGCCGACGCCGGGGAGCCGCGTGAGCGCGTCCAGCTCCGCCGGCACCTCGCCGCCGTGCCGCTCCACCAGCGCCCTCCCCAGCCCGATGAGCGCGCGCGACTTGTTGCGGAAGAAGTTGAGCGACTTGAGGTGCTCCTCCATCTCCTCCTGCGACGCCTCGGCGAAGTCCCGCGCCGTGCGAAAGCGCGCGAAGAGCGCCGGCGTCACCCGGTTCACGGCGGCATCGGTCGTCTGCGCGCTCAGCACCGTGGCGACGACCAGCTGCAGCGGGGTCCGGTGGTCCAGCGAGCAGCGGCTGTCGGGGTAGAGCGAGGCCAGCTCGCCCAGGATGGACGCGACGCGCTCACGGCGCGCCTTTCTGCTTTCTCTCGGCAAGAAACTCCTCCAGTCGATCGAGCTCCCACGTGTTGAGCACCTGCGGCGCGGTGAGCCAGGCCTTGCGCGCGATGTTGACCCCGTAGACCACGCTCCCCAGCGCCGCGGTGGAGTGCGCGTCGGGGTTGATGGGGACCAGCACCCCCTTCTCCGCGGCGTAGCGCGCGTTCTTCCAGTCCACGTCCAGGCGGTGCGGATCGGCGTTGATCTCCACACACACGCCGTGCTCCGCCGCCGCGTCGATCACCGCCCGCACGTCCACCGCGTACCCCGTCCGCCGCAGCAGCAGCCGCCCGGTCGCGTGGCCCAGCATGGTAATATACGGATTGGACACCGCGCGGATCAGCCGCGCTGTCTGCTCCTTCTCCGGGAGCGCGAAGCCGCTGTGGACGGAGCCGACGACGTAGTCGAAGGAGCGCAGGACGTCGTCCGGGTAGTCCAGGCGGCCGTCGGCCAGGATGTCGGATTCCACGCCCTTGAACAGGCGGAAGCGCTGCTTCCCCTTCCCCCCGTGCTCGCGGTTCCACGCGTCGATCTCCGCGTGCTGCCGTTTGACCTTCGGGATCGGCAGGCCGCCCGCGTACGCGGCGGACTGCGAGTGGTCGGCGATCCCCAGGTAGCGCCAGCCCCGCTCCCGCGCCGCCTCCGCCATCTCCGCCACCGTCGCGCGGCCGTCCGAGTACGAGGTGTGGCAGTGGAAGGTGCCGCGCAGGTCGTCCATCTCCACCAGCTTCGGCAGCGTTCCCCGCGCCGCCGCCTCCACCTCGCCCCACCCCTCGCGCAGCTCCGGCGGAACCCAGGCCAGGTCCAGCGCCCGGTACACCGCGTCCTCGTCCGGGAGGGGCAGCCGCTTCCTCCCCTGGAACACGCCCTTCGCCTCCAGCCGCAGCCCGCGCTCCTCCGCCCGCGCGCGCAGCTGCCCCACGTGCTCGCCGCTCCCCGTCGCGCAGACGAGCGCGGCGCCGAACGCGTCCGGCACCACGCAGGTGAGGGTGGCGCGCACGCCGTCCGCGAACTCCACCTCCGCCCGCGCGTCCTCGTCGTCGCGGTCCGCGCGCTGCACGCCCTGCAGCGCGCGAAAGGCGGCGAGCACGCCGGCCGGCCGCCTGGCCGCGGCCACCATGTCGATGGAGTCGACCACCTCCAGCCGCCGCCGCACCTGTCCCGCGGAGCCGGCGCGGACGACGCCGGGCAGGGTTTCCACCAGCTCCAGCAGCGCCGCCGCGGCCTCGACCGCCTGGTAGTAGCGGCGGCGCCCGCGCATGGAGCGCGCGAACGCCACCCCCTGCAGGATCACCTGCTCCGTCTTCGCACCGAAGCCGGGGAGCGCCGCAAGCCGGCCCGCGGCCGCGGCCTCCTCCAGCTTCTCCAGCGAATCGATCCCCAGCTCCGTGAAGAGCGTGCGCCCCCGCCGGGTGCCGACGCCCTTGATCCGCATCACGTCGTACAGGCCGACGGGCGTCTCCGCGCGCAGCTCCTGCAGCATCCGCGAGGTGCCGGTCGCCACCAGCTCCGCCAGCACGGAGGCGATCCCCTCGCCCACGCCGGGAAGGGTGCGCAGCTGGCCCGCGGCGGCCAGGGCGGGAAGGTCCGCCCCGGAGGTCTCCAGCCGGCGCGCGGCGGTCGCGAAGGCCCTGGCGCGGAAGGGGTTGCCGCCGACGATCTCCAGCAGCATGGCGATCTCGCCCAGGACGGCGGCCGCCTCGCGCGCGGTCATGCCCCGCCCAGCCGCACGCGGTGAAAGTCCAGGCGGGAGAAGGGGACGGAGCCGGGCCGGTCGAAGGCCCGCCGCTCCGGCGCGGGGGCGGAGGTCACGTCTTCCGCGTGCGTCTCGACGTACCAGAGCGCGCGCGCCACCAGCGTGAGCGCCTCGGAGGTGGTGAGGATGGAGTACAGCCCCGCCATCTCGCCGCCGGGAAGGACGCTCTCGAAGTCCGCGCCCTGCTCGCGCCCGGGCTCCGCCCATACCGGCGGGATGCCGGCGCCCACCTCCATGTTGAAGGAGATGACGCTGAACCCCGCGCGCAGGCGGTGGATGCCCAGCACCATCAGCACCTCCACCTCGGTGAAGGGCAGGTCCAGCGGATCGCATCCCCGCGCCTGGGTGATGAAGAAGCCGTCCACCGGCTCCGGGGGCACGTCCGTGCCGATGCTGGCCCAGAACAGGTTGGGCGGAAGCTGCAGGTACAGGTTGTCGAAGGGCGCGCTCCACTGCCAGTCCTGCAGCCGGGGCGCGCCCTCCACCAGGTAGCGGGCCACCGCGGGGTCCAGGACGTAGAGCCGCCGCCCGAAGCGCCAGAAGTTGAAGGTGTGAAAGAAGAGGGCGCGGTACTCCTCCAGCATCTCCGGCGGGGCGTCGGGCGGGATGATGTCGCGGATGGCGTCGCCGCCGGCACCCAGGAAGACGA
>DASTNU010001125.1:0-4184 GCA_035720605.1 Longimicrobium sp.
TATGGCCGCGGCCGGGCCTGCGCGGCGACCAGCGCCTCCAGCCGGGCGATGCGCTCTTCCAGGCTCTCGATGCGCCGGTCGCGCTCCGCCACCTGCTCGCGCAGCGCCGCCGTGCGCTGCTCGAGCGCCTGGATCGCGGCCAGGTTCACGCCGTCGAAGTCGCTCATGTTGATGGTCGTGGGGTCGCCGCTCAGCCCGAAGGCGCGCTCCCAGTCCTGCGCCATGGGGCCGACGTGGCGGACGCCGCGGTCCACCTCGTCGATGTAGCGCCAGCTGCTCACCGGCAGGGCGCGGATCCGGGCAAGGACGTCCTCGCCGTCGATCGCCAGGAAGTGCTCCTTGCGGGTCACGTCGGAGATGATGTTCCACGAGCTGCCCCCGGCGTTCATGCTCATCCCGGTGGTTTCCGTGGCGTTGGTGAAGAGGCGGTAGCCCCCCGCCATGCGCGCCGAGAACTGGTTGTTGGCGCTGGCCTCCACGCTGTCCGTCGTGGAGCCGTCCGCGATGACGAAGGCGCCCGCGTGGCCGTTGGTGCTGGCCCGCTGGCCGATGGCCACCGAGTAGTCGGCGTCGGCGGTGGGACGGTAGCCGATGGCCACCGCGCCGGTGCCGTCGGCGTTGGCGGTGTAGCCGAGGGCGGTGGCGTACGACCCCTGTGCCGACGACTGGTAGCCGAAGGCGAAGCTGGCAAGCTGCGAGGCCATGGTGTTGTAGCCGCCCGCCCAGCTGTAGAAGCCCGTGTTGGCGTCGTCCCACTGCGTGCCGCCGGCGCCGATGGACCCGGCCCGGAAGGAGGCGCGCCACGGGTGCCACATCATCCGCTCGCCCGCCCCCGTCGCGGGGATGATGCCGATTCCCAGCACGCCGATCGCCACCACGCCGCCCGCGCTGTCCACGCGAAAGCGGTCGCCCAGCGGACTCCCCGAGCGCAGGCGCAGCAGGATGTCGCTCTGCGCGGAAGCGGGCACGGCTGCCAGCCCGGTGCAAAGGGCCAGGACCAGAGATGACACGAGGTGCTTCATGGGTTCCACTCCAGGATCGGGAGACTGGATGCGGCCCGGAGGAGAGAGCGGGAAGGCGGGGGCCGGATGCCTTCTTGGTCCCAAGTCTACAGGGTCGCCGCCGAAGGGGCTATGGTCGCGGCCCGGGGAGGGGGGCGGGAACGACGAAAGCGCCGCGGAGGAGCGACGGGCTTCTCCGCGGCTGGACAGCGATTTCGGATGGAACCTTTGTTCATCCCCCGCGGTGCTGGCGCGGGAGGCGAACGCGGGCCTGGAAAGGCGTCAGGGCGTGCCGGCGGCGGCCTCCAGCCGCTGCAGCCGCGCCTCCAGCGACTCCATCTGTCCCCTCAGCGCCGCGTTCTCCTCGCGCGAGGCGGCCAGGTTGGTGCGCAGCGACTGGATCTCGGCGGCCTGCGCGGCGGTGCGGCGCTCCAGCGCCTGGATGGCCGCCAGGTTCACCCCGTCGAAGTCGCCCGTGTTGATGGTCGTGGAGTCGCCGCTGAACCCGAAGGCGCGGTCCCAGTCCTGCGCCATGGGCCCGATGTGGCGCACCGACCGGTTCTCCTCGCCGATGTACCGCCAGGTCGTGACCGGGAGGCCGCGGATGCGCGAAAGGACGTCTTCTCCATCCACCGAAAGGAAATGCTCCTTGCGGTTCCGGTCGGAGATCGCGTTCCACGTGCTGCCGCCCGCGTTCATGCTCGCCCCCGTGGTCTCCGTGGCGTTGGTGAACAGCCGGTAGCCGCCCGCGAAGCGCGCGTTGAACTGGTTGTTGGCGCTCGCCTCCACGCTGTCGGTGGTGGACTGGTCGGCGAAGACGAAGGCGCCCGCGTGGCCGTTGGTGCTGGCCCGCTGCCCGATGGCCACCGAGTAGTCCGCGTCCGCCGTGGCGCGGTAGCCCATGGCGATGGCGGCCTGCCCGTTGGCGTTGCTGATGTAGCCGTACCCCAGGCAGTAGCTTCCCTGGCACTTGCTCTGGTAGCCGTGCGCCAGCGCGTACTGGCCGCTGGCGAGGGTCTGCTGCCCGAAGGCGATGGCGTACGACGCGCTGGCCGTGGCGCGGTCGCCGAAGGCGAAGGTGGCGTACTGGCTGGCGATGGTCAGGTTGCCGCCCGCCCACGAGTAGAACCCCTGGTTGCCGTCGTCCCAGTAGTTGCACGCGGCGTTGTCATCGGTGCTGCCGGCGCGGAACGAGGCGCGGTACGAGTACCACATCATCCGGTACCCGCACCCGGTGGCGGGGATGATGCCGATGCCCAGCTGGCCGATGGCCACCACGCTGCCGGCCGAGTCCACGCGAAAGCGGTCGCCCAGAGGACTGCCGGAGCGCAGGCGCAGCAGGATGTCGCTCTGCGCCTCCGCCGGCGGGGGCGCGGCCGCCAGCCCCAGCGACAACGCCAGGAGCGAGGCTGAAATCAGGTGTTTCATGTACGGCTCCAGCGGGAGGGTACGGGATGGGAAAGCAGGAAAAACCGGAAGGGGCGGGAAAGCCGTATGGCCTTCCCGCCCCTTAATCTACAGATTTTTCGTCCGTCCGGCTACGGTGTGGGGAGCAGCGCCTCCAGGCGGCGCAGGCGCTCTTCCAGCGACGCATTCTGCGCGCGAAGTTGGGCGTTTTCCGCCTCCAGCGCCTGGATGCGGCCGTCCTGTCCGGTGGTCCGGCGCTCCAGCGCCTGGATGGCCGCCAGGTTCACCCCGTCGAAGTCGCCGGTGTTGATCGTGAGGGAGTCGTCGTTCAGCCCGAACGCCGCGTGCCAGTCCTGCGCCATCGGGCCGATGTGCCGCACCTCCGTCCCTTCGGCGATGTAGTTCCAGCTCGTCACGGGGACGCGCCGCAGCCGGGCCAGGATGTCCTCGCCGTCGATCTCCAGGAAGTGTTCCTTGCGGTTGCGGTCGGAGATCGCGTTCCAGGTGCTGCCGCCGGCGTTCAGGCTTGCCCCCGTGGTCGTGGTGGCGTTGGTGTACAGCCGATAGCCGCCCGCGTAGCGCGAGTTGAACTGGTTGGTGGCGCTCGCCTCCAGCGAGTCGGTGGTGGACTGGTCGGCGATCACGAAGGCGCCGGCGAAGCCGTTGGCGCTGGCGCGGTGCCCCAGCGCCACCGAGTAGTTGGCGTCCGCCGTCACCCGGTAGCCGATGGCGACGGCCCCCTGGCCCCCCGCGTTGGCCGTGTAGCCGAACGCGGTGCAGTACGCGGCCGTGCACCGGTTGAGCGCGCCCCCGGCGAAGCCCGCCGTGCCGCTGACGGTGTTGCTGGCCCCGAAGCCCGTCGCCGAGACCGCCGTCACCTCTACCTGGTCGCCGAAGGCGAAGGAGGTGAAGAGGGTGGCCTTGGTCAGGTTGCCGCCGGCCCAGGAGTAGAAGCCGATGTTGGCGTCGTCCCAGTAGTTGCAGGCCCCGCCGTCGTCGGTGGTGCCGGCGCGGAAGGCGCCCCGGTACGGGTACCACATCATCCGGTAGCCGCACCCGCTGGCGGGGATGATGCCGATCCCCAGCTCGCCGATGGCCACCACGCCGCCGGCGGAGTCTACACGGAAGCGGTCGCCCAGCGGGCTGCCGGAGCGCAGCCGCAGCAGGATGTCGCTCTGCGCCTCGGCCTGCGGGGGTGCGGCGGCCAGGGCCAAGGACAGGACCAGCAGCGAGGACGAGATCAGGTGTTTCATGTACGGCTCCAGGAGGGAGGGCACGGCAGAAGCAGGGAAACGGCAGGGGCGGGACAGCCGCGCTGGCTTCCCGCCCCCAATCTACAGAAGTTTCGTCCGCGCGCTACGGGGTGGGCAGCAGCGCCTCCAGGCGGCGCAGGCGATCCTCCATTGCCGCGTTCTGCTCGCGCAGGCGCTCCACCTCCCCGATCTGCTCGCGCAGGCGGGCGTTCTCCGCCTCCAGCGCCTCGATGCGGCCGTCCTGTCCGGCCGTCCGGCGCTCCAGCGCCTGGATGGCGGCCAGGTTTACCCCGTCGAAGTCGCTCATGTTGATGGTCGTCGGGTCGCCGCTGAACCCGAAGGCGCGCTCCCAGTCCTGCGCCATCGGCCCGATGTGGCGCACCGCGCGGTCCTCCTCGTCCCGGTACCGCCAGGTGGTGACGGGGAGGTTGCGGATGCGGGCCAGGATGTCCTCGCCGTCGATCGACAGGAACTGCTCCTTGCGGTTCACGTCGGAGATGACGATCCACGAGCTGCCGCCGGC
>DASTNU010001126.1:0-3508 GCA_035720605.1 Longimicrobium sp.
GGGGGTGAGGGGTCCGCGCGAAGCGCGACGCTGTTCCCGTCCGCCCCGGCGTGAAGCCGGTAGCTCCACACAGGGAATCAGACCACGCTCGTCTCCAGCAGCCTCGCCATCCGCCCCGCGGCCTCGCGCAGGCGGTCCTCCGAGGTGGTGAGGGCGATGCGCACGAAGCCCTCTCCACCGTCGCCCAGCGACTTGCCGGGAAGCAGCGCCACCCCCTGCTCCAGCAGCAGCCGGCGCGCCCACGGCCCGCTCTCCACCCCCTCCGGCAGCGGCACCCACAGGTACATGCTGCCGCAGGGGCTGGGAACGTCGAAGCCCGCGTCGCGCAGCGCCTCGACGGCGGCGTCGCGTCGGGCCTGGAAGGTGGCCACGTTCCCCGGCACCCACTCCGCGTGCGACCGCAGCGCCGCCACCCCCGCGTGCTGGATGGTGAACGGCAGCCCCGTGTCGGCGAAGGTCTTGACCCGCGTGAGCGCCGCCACCAGGTCGGGGTTCCCCGCCGCCCAGCCGATGCGCCACCCCGTCATGTTGTACGTCTTGCTGAGCGAGTGGAACTCGATGGCCACCTCGCGCGCGCCGGGAATCTCCAGGATGGACGGAGGCCGGTAGCCGTCGTACGCGATCTCGGAGTACGCGTTGTCGTACGCCAGGATCACGTCGTGCTGGCGGCACCAGGCCACGCACTCCTCCAGGTACTCGCGCGGGGCGATGGCCGCCGTGGGATTGTTGGGATAGTTCAGGTACAGGATCTTCGCGCGCCGCACCACGTCGGACGGGATGCTGTCCAGCGGCACCAGGAAGTCGTGCTCCGGGCGCAGCGGCACGTTGTGCGGATCGCCGCCCGCGAGCACGGTGCCGCCCAGGTACGCCTGGTAGCCGGGATCGGGGACGATGGTGGCGTCTCCCGGCTCCACGAAGGCGAACGGCAGGTGGAAGATCCCCTCCTTGCTGCCGATCAGCGGCGCCACCTCCGTCATCGGGTCTACCCGCACCCCGAAGCGCGTCCCCATCCACCGCGTGATCTCCTCGCGGAACTCCACCAGGCCCAGCTGAAAGGCGTAGCGCGAGTTGGAGGGATTCGGCGCCGCCGCGCGCAGCGCCTCCACCGCGGCGGGCGGGGGCGGCAGGTCGGCGTCGCCCGTCCCCAGGTCGATCACGTCCACGCCGCGCGCCTTGAGGTCGCGCTTGATGCCGGGAACGTCGGTCAGCGGGTACGGCGGCAGACCGGTGAACCTGCGGGCTGGCTGGGGCATGGTGGCGTCGGGGTCCGGTCAGGCGTGAGTGGGCGTCTGCTCGTCGCGGCCGCCCGCGTCCAGCAGCATCCGCGCGGCCAGCAGCACCCCGCCGATGGAGATGGCGATGTCGGCCACGTTGAAGATGTAGGGGAAGAAGTGGACGTAGATGAAGTCCGTCACCCCCCCGTTCCACAGCCGGTCGCCCAGGTTGCCCAGCGCGCCGCCCAGCACCAGCGCGCCCGCCACGTGGATCCACCGGTCGCGCGACTGGCGGATGATGCTGGCCGTCGCGCCCAGGCCGATGAAGGCCAGCACCACCAGCAGCGGCGTGCGCCAGGCGTTGGGCAGGTCCTGCAGCCATCCCCAGGCGATGCCGGGGTTGAAGTTGTGCTGAAAGGTCAGCCAGCCGTCCACGATGGTGCGGCGGCCGCCCAGCTCGGGGATGCGCGCCTGGATGAGCGCCTTGGTGAGCCAGTCCGCGGCGATGATGACGGCGATGGTGACCGCCATCCAGCGGCTTCGGGAAAGCTTCATGGTGCCTGCACGGGGTTGCTGAGGATACCGGCGCCGGGGATCTCCACCTCCACCACGTCGCCGGGGTGGAGGAGCGAGACGCCGGCCGGCGTGCCCGTGGCGATCACGTCGCCGGGCTCCAGCGTCATCACCCCTGAAATGTACTCGATCAGGGCGGGAATGCCGAAGGCCATGTCTCCCACGCGCCCCCGCTGCCGCTCTTCGCCGTTCACGCGGCAGACGACCTCGAGCGCGTCGCGGTCCGCGATCGCCTCGAGCGGAATCACCGCGCCCAAGGGGCAGAAGGTGTCGAAACCCTTGGCGCGCGTCCACTGCCCGTCGGTCTTCTGCAGGTCGCGCGCGGTCACGTCGTTCAGCGGCGCGATCCCGGCGACGTGATCCCACGCCTCCGCCGCGCCCACCTTCCGCGCCCGTCGCCCGATGACCACCGCGATCTCCCCCTCGTGCTCCACCCGCTCCGACTCCGGCGGCAGGACGATCGCCTCACCGTGGGCGATGAGGGAGGAGGGCGGCTTGAAGAAGATGAGCGGCTGCTCGGGCATCTCGTTCCCGAGCTCGCGGGCGTGCTCCAGGTAATTGCGGCCGACGCAGACGATCTTCGAGGGACGGGGAAGGTTCACGAATCGAAAGGGAACAGGGAAGCCTGCAACTGCACGAAACACGGGTGCTCGGCCGGCCTCGTCCCGGCGGTTGAACCCGCGGCTGCAAAGTCGTGTTTCGCGGTTGAAGCCCCGCGCGGTTTGCGGGGCTTTCCGCAGTTCCAGCCGCGGCTTCAGCCGCCCAACGTACCGCCCGGGACGGAAGCGCCGTCCGCCACTCCGTCACCCCGCCCGCTTGGCCGGCATCCAGTCGCCGTAGTGGCGCAGGATGGCATCCTTCACCACGCGCCACGGGCCCTTCACCACCGGCGCGGGGGGAAGCGAGTCGACAAAGTAGCGGCCGTAGCTCTTTTTGGCGATCCGCCCGTCCAGCACCAGCACCACGCCGTGGTCCTCGCGGCTGCGGATCAGCCGGCCGAAGCCCTGCTTCATCCGGATCGCCGCGTGGGGAAGCATGTACTGCAGGAACGAGTTGCCGCCCTCCTGCTCGATCGCCTCGATCCGCGCCGCCGTCACCGGCTCGCTGGGCACCTTGAACGGCAGCTTGGGGATGATGAGCCCCCGCAGCGGCTGCCCGGGGACGTCCACCCCCTCCCAGAAGCTGGTCGTCCCCAGCAGGATCCCCCGCCCCGACGCCGCGAAGCGCTCCACCAGGGTGATGCGCGGCGCCTCGCCGTGGACGAAGAGCGGCCACTCCAGGTCCGCCCGCCGCTCCCGCAGCGCCCCCGCCACGTGCCGGAGCGCGCGGTAGCTGGTGAAGAGGACGAAGATGCCGCCGTCGGAGATCCGCGCCAGCTCCAGCGTGGCGCGCACCGTCGCCTCGTCGTGGCGGGGGTCGTACTCGCCCGCGGGGAGCGGCAGGTCCGTCGGCACCGCCAGCAGCGTCTGGCGCGGATAGTCGAACGGCGAGGGAAAGACGTTCTCCGCGACGTTGAAGTCCCGCGCGAAGTCCTCGCCGATCCCCAGCCGCTGGCGCATGAAGCGGAAGTTGTTCTGCGTCGCCAGCGTGGCCGAGGTCAGCACGACGGTCGGCACCTTCTCGAAGACCGCGTCGCGCAGCACCTCCGACAGGTCCAGCGGCGCCGCGTTCAGCGTCAGGTTCCCCTCGCGCCCCTCGCGCGGCGGCTGGCGCTCCATCCA
>DASTNU010001127.1:0-2239 GCA_035720605.1 Longimicrobium sp.
CGGGGAGCGTGTAGATGATTCGCAGTCGGGCCGCGGGCTCGAAGAACGCCGCGCCGAAGGTGGGCGGCGCGTCGATCCCCGCGATCTCGCTCACCAGCGCGAAGGTGCGCGGGATGGAATCGTTGGCCGCCAGCGTGGCCGTGAGCGAGGTGATGGGGAGCACCACCACGGTGTCGCCGGGCGCGAAGGTGACGTCGCGGTCCAGGCTGGTCTGCCCCAGCGGCGCCACCCGCCCCAGCTCCGGCTCCTCCACCAGCCGCATGGCGATCGGCACGCGGTTCAGCGCGCCGAAGCCGGAGGGGACCGTGGCAGGTCGCAGCAGGATGGCCACCTGGTTCAGCTGCACCTCGCCGATCGGCACCTCCGCGCACGTCTGGCCCACGGCGCAGCCGGGCACCGTCTGCTCCAGGTCCAGCTCCAGCAGCGTGCGCGCGGAGCGGATGCCGCCCACCCCGAAGGTGCCCAGCGGCGCGTCCGGCTGCTCCGGCGTGTAGACGGTGGTGCGGAACGGCCCCGTCCCCACGGTGACGATGATGGTGGTGTCGGGGTTGGCGCTGTCCGGCTTGATCGCGGCGCGCAGCAGCAGGTCCGAGAGCTCGATGCGCTTGCCCGTCTCGGCGATGGTGAGGACGATGCCGTTGCTGGTGCTGTCCGCCAGGCGGGTGACGGCCGCGCCGGGCAGGGTGATCACCAGCGAGTCGGCGTCCACGTCGGCCAGGGTGGCCTGGGCGATCAGCGCGCCGCGGGTGCCGCCGGGCTCCGTCCACGGCAGCCGCTCGCCGGCGGTGTCCACCGCCATCGTCCAGGTGGCGCTGAACGGGTCCCACCGCTCCGTGGCCTCCCACACCTGCACCGTCAGGGGCGCGCCGGCCACCGCCGCGCTGTCCACGCCCAGCACCAGGCGGCTGTCCGCGTAGGTGAAGAGGGTGTCCTCGCGGGTGGCGCCGTTGCGCACGTACGTCACCTTCGTGGGAAAGGCGCGAAAGAGGGCCAGTCCGTGCGCGTCCAGCGCGCCGCCGTACTGGTTGGCCACCACCACGTACGGCGCGTCGGAGGCGCGGGTGTACCCGCTGAAGGAGCCCAGCGTGCGGATGAACTCCGACGCGGGAAGGATCACCTCGCGGGTGACGGGAATGCTCCCGGGCGGAAACTGGTCCTCGCCCGAAAGGGTGGGCGTCTGGTCCGCGCAGGCGCCGGCGGCCAGCGCCAGCGCGGCGACCAGGCCGGAGAAGAGAAAGCGGCGTTGCATCCGGTGCAGGAAAGGTCGGGTCATGCTCCTCAGAAGGGCGCCGGAGCGCCCGCAAAATCGCGGCGGCAGGGCCGTGCCAGCCGGCCCGTGCCGCCGCGGGGTCGTCTTGTTACGCGCCGCCGGGGGCCCGCGTTCCGTCCAGGTACAGCCGGGGGAGCCGCGGGGCGAGCCCCGTGAGGACCTCGTACGAGATGGTGCCCGCGCGGGCGGCCACCTCGTCCACCGTGATCTCTTCCCCCCCGTCCCGTCCGATCAGGGTGGCCGCGTCGCCCGCGGCCGCCTGCGGGACCTCCGTCAGGTCCACCACCGTCATGTCCATCGAGATGCGGCCGATGATGGGCACCCGGCGCCCCCGCACCAGCGCCTCGCCCCCGCCGGGCGAGAGCGCGCGGGGAAGGCCGTCGCCGTAGCCGATCGACAAGGTTCCCCAGCGCTCCGGCCGCCGCGCCGTGTAGGTGGCGCCGTAGCCGCAGCTCCACCCCGCCGGCACCTCCTTCACCAGCGCGATCCGCGCGCGGACGGCGGCCACCGGCTCCGGCCGCGCCCCGGGCCCCGCGGAGCCGCCGTAGAGGAAGATCCCCGGGCGGACCAGGTCGCCGCCGTAGCCGTGTCGGCGGAGGGTGGCGGCGCTGTTGGCGCTGTGGATCACCCGGCGCACGGACCCGCCGCGGGGCGGCGGCAGGGCGTCCAGCGCCTGCCGGAAGCGCCGCTGCTGCTCGTCCGTGGGCGCCAGCTCCGGCTCGTCCGCGGAATGGAAGTGCGTGAAACACCCCTCCCACTCCAAAAGGTCCCCCGCGGCCGCCTCCACCGCGGGCCCCCATTCTCCCGCGCGGTCGAACGGCAGGCCGGCGCGCCCCATCCCGGTGTCGATCTCCACCTGGAACGCCAGCCGCCTCCCCTCGCCTCGCGCGGCCTCCGCCCACCCGCGCACCGAATCGACGTCCGACAGGGCGGGCGTGAGGCCGGCGCGGGCGGCGCGGGCGAGCTCGC
>DASTNU010001128.1:0-3488 GCA_035720605.1 Longimicrobium sp.
CACCCCTGGGCCTTGAGGAGGCAGACGCAGATCTGGCCGATCAGGCCGAGGCCGATGAGCAGCACCCGCTCGCCGAGCTGCAGCCGGGCGAGGCGCACCCCCTCGAGCCCGATGCTCGCGACCGACGTGTACGCGGCCTGCTCGAAGCTCACGCCGTCGGGGATGCGCGCGCACAGGTTGCGGGGGACGCGCACCACGTCCGCGTGGCCGCCGTTGCTGACCACGCGGTCGCCGGGGGCGAAGCCCTCCACCCCCGCGCCCACCTCCAGCACCACGCCGGCGTTGCTGTAGCCCATGGAGAGCGGCTGGTCCAGCTTGCTGCGCACCGCGTCCAGCGTGGCCATCACCCCGTCGGTGCGCGCCTTCTCCAGCACCTGGCGCACCTTGTCCGGCTGGCTGCGGGCCTTGGCGATCATCCCGCCGCGGCCGAAGTCCACCAGCATCTTTTCCGTGCCGGCAGAAACCAGCGTGGCCCGCGAGCGCACCAGCAGGTGCTGCGGGCGCACGGAGGGGCACGGCACCTCCACCACCTCGGTCTCGCCGTTCTTCAGCGACTGTATGATCTGCTTCACCGCGAGATCGCGTTCTGGATTTCCGTCTTCATCCGCTGCCGGACGACGCTGCGCCCGGGAGAGAAAGCCGTCTCCCGGGCGCGGGGCCCAGCCTGCGGGTCGCGTCCGCGCCCGGCGGACGACCCGGCAATCTACACGCTCCGCCCGCCCGGGGACAGGCGTGCGGGCTACGCCGCGCCCACCGCCACCCGCCGCGCCTCGGGCAGGTCCGCGGCCGGCGCGGGGGCGCCGTCCACGAACAGTCGGCACCACAGCTCCGTGCACATCAGCGCGAAGATGGTGTAGGCGCCCTCCACCCGCCCCGCGCGGTCCAGCTCCAGCAGCCGCCGCACCGCCGCGGGGTCGAACAGCCCGCGCGAGGCGATCGACTCGCGCGACAGCGTGTCCTCCACCATCGGCCGCAGCTCGTTGCGCAGCCACGCCGGCAGCGGCGCGCCGAACCCCGTCTTGGGGCGGTAGATCACGTCGCGCGGCAGCTCCGGCTCCATCGCCCGCTTGAAGATCGCCTTCCCGGTCGCGCCCTTCTGCTTCATCGCCGGGGGGACGCGGGCGGCGAACTCCACCAGCTCCAGGTCCAGCAGCGGCACCCGCACCTCCACCCCCACCGCCATCCCCATGCGGTCGGTGTAGTTGAGGTTGTGGTCCGCCAGGAAGTGCCGCGTCTCCAGGTAGAGCATGCGGTTCAGCGGGTCGCGCTCCTCCGCCGGCAGCTGCGCCAGCGTGTCCAGCAGCGGCTCCGCGCCGGTCTTCCCCTCCAGCTCCACCGCGACGTCCGGCGCCAGCAGCCCGCGCCGCAGCTGCAGGTCGTTCCACCAGAAGTACGAGACCAGCCGCTCGTCCGCCGGCAGCTCGGCGTTGGCGAAGAGCTTGGCCGCGCGCCGCACCGCCTGGTTGTCCATCCACCCCGCGTTCCTCCCCGAGCGCAGCGCCCGCGCGGAGGCGGCGAGGAGGCTCCGCGCGGGGGACGGCAGCCACGACCACGCCCGCTCCAGCCGCAGCGCGCGGTGGCGGCGGTAGCCGGAGAAGATGTCGTCGCCGCCGGCGCCGGAAAGAAGGACCTTGATCCCGTCCGCCCGGGCCCGCTCGCTGATCAGCAGGGCGTTGATGGGCGCGGGGTCCGCCTGCGGCTCGTCCAGCAGCCAGAGCATCCGCTCCAGCCCGTCGATCACCTCCGGACCGATGCGGATCTCCTGCAGGTCCACCCCCAGGTGCTCCGCCACCCGCCGCGCGTACGGCAGGTCCGCCGCAAAGCCGTCGAACGCCTCGTCGTCCCGAAAGCCGATGCTGTAGCAGCGGGGGCGCTCGCCGCGGCGGGCGCGCTTCATCATCGCCACCACGGCGCTCGAATCCAGCCCGCCGGAAAGGAAGGCGCCCACCGGCACGTCGGCCACCATCTGCCGGTCCACCGCCTCGGCCAGCCGGTCGCGCAGCTCCGCGGCGATCTGCGCCTCCGTCCCCGGGAGCCGCTCCTGGCCGTAGGGGAGCCGGTAGTACGCCCACTCGCGCGCCACCCGCCCCTCGCGCAGCAGCAGCGCCGTCCCCGGCGGCACCTTGCGCACCCCGGCCAGCGCCGTGCGCGGCGCGGGGGTCCACAGGTACGCCAGCGTCTGGAAGAGCGCCTCGTGGTCCAGCTCCCGCGACACGTCGCCGCTCTGCAGCAGCGCCTTGATCTCCGAGGCGAACAGGACGCCCTTCGCCGTCTCCGCGACGTAGAGCGGCTTGACCCCGAGCGGATCGCGGACCAGGAGGACGTCGCCCTGCTCCACCCCGGGCGGCCGCCCGTTCGCCCGCCCGTCGCGCAGCGCGAAGGCGAAGATGCCGTTCAGCCGCGACAGCATCGCCGGCCCCATCTCCGCGTAGAGATGGAGGAGCACCTCCGAGTCCGTGCCGCTGTGGAAGGTGTGGCCGCGGGCCCGCAGCTCCGCCCGCAGCGCGGGAAAGTTGTAGATCTCGCCGTTGTAGGTGAGGACGAGCCCCTGCACGCCCGCGCTCCCGCAGCGCGTGCAGGGGGCGGCCATGGGCTGGGCGCCCTGCTGGGACAGGTCGATGATGGAGAGGCGCCGGTGCCCCAGCCCGGTGTCCGCGCGCCCTTCGCCGCCCTCCAGCAGCAGCGTCCCCGCGCCGTCGGGCCCGCGGTGGGCCACGGCGCCGGTCATCCGCTCCAGCAGCCCCTCCGGGAAGTTCCCCTGGTACCCCGCGATCCCGCACATCAGCCGGCGTCCCTGGTCAGCGCGTCCGCCGGGCGCGTCCGCCCGGTGTTGATCCCGCGCGGCGCGGCGGCCTCGTCCCCGCCCGGCCCGGCTTCCTCCAGCAGGTGGGGGAGGATGGCGTCCAGGTGCCCGCGCCGGGTGAAGCGGCGGCGAAAGCGCTCCACCGCCGCGCGGCTCATCGCCGCGTACCGCGCCGGGTCCTCGATCAGCCCGCCGATGGCGTCGGCCAGCGCCGCGGGGTCGCCGCACGGCACCAGCGCGCCCGTCTCGCCGTCCACCACCATGTCGGGGATGGCGCGGTAGTCGGTGCTCACCACCACGTTGCCGTGCGCCATCGCCTCGATGATGGAGACGGGCTGGCCCTCGTTGTTGTAGCGGGTGGGAAGGACGAAGAAGTGCGCGCCGGCCAGCGCCTGGCGCTTGGCCTCGCCCGAGGCCACGCCCCCGTAGCGCACCACCTCGTGCAGCCCGTGGCGGGCCACGAAGGCCTCGAAGGTCCCGCGCGCCTGCTCGGCGCTGGTGATGCGCCGGTCGTCGGCGGGGTTGGCCAGGAACAGGCCGTGGAAGTCGCAGCGGATGCGGGGGCCCAGGCGGTCGCGCAGCAGCCGCACCGCCTCCAGCACCTCCAGCCACCCCTTGCTCTCCACCAGGTTGGAGAGGTAGAGGATGCGGACCGGCCCCTCGCCGGCGGCGGGAAGGGTCTTGC
>DASTNU010001129.1:0-3410 GCA_035720605.1 Longimicrobium sp.
AGCTGGCGCGGGCGGGGTACGGCATCGCCAGCGGGATGGCGAAGGGGATCGACGCGGCGGCGCAGTCGGCGGCGCTGGACGCGGGGGGCACCACGTCGGGCGTGCTGGGGCACGGCATCGACCGCATCTATCCGCAGGAGAACGGGCGTCTCTTTCGCCGCGTGCGCGAGCGGGGGGTGCTGATCTCCGAGCTGCCGCCGGGCGAGGAGCCGCTGGCGGGCAACTTTCCGCGCCGCAACCGGCTGATCGCGGCGCTCAGCGCGGGCGTGCTGGTGGTGGAGATGGGGGAGAGGAGCGGCGCGCGCCATACGGTGGAGTACGCGCTGGAGCTGGGGCGCGAGGTGTTCGCGGTTCCCGGCCCGATCGGCTCCGCGGCGAGCAAGGGAACCAACCAGCTGCTGAAGGAAGGCGCGCGGCTGGTCACCTCCGCGCAGGACATCCTGGAGGAGCTGCACGGCGTCGGCGTCGTCCCGGCCGGGATGGGGTGCGCCGCCGCTCCCGATGCGGCCGTCGAAGCACAGCGCGCAGCTCCGGCGGACCTGGCGCCGGAGGAGGCGCGGGTCTTCGGCCTGCTGGCGGACGACCCCCGCCACGTGGACGAGCTGGCCTTGGCGGCGGGGATGGCGCCGCACGTCGCGCTCACGGCGCTGCTCGGACTGGAGCTGCGTGAGCTGGCGGAGTCGCTGCCGGGGAAGCAGTTCCGGCTGCTGTGAGGCTACAGGCGTCCCGCCCTGGCGCCGGCTTTTTCCCGGGCGGTTGAAACCGCGGCTGCAAAAGCACAAAGTCCGCCTGCGCGGCGCCTGCGCGGACTGCATGGGCGGGCTCGCGGCGCTGCGACGGGCCACCAGGGTCGGACGGTAGAATTCCTCAGTCGGCGCCCGGAGTTCCATGTGTACGCAGGACTGGCGCGGCGCCTCCTTCGGAATGACAGGCCGTCGTGGGGCGCATCTTTGCTCCGCCACGCTCGGCGTGCGGAACGCGCGGCCGGCTTCGGTGTCGTTATCCCCATGCACCACAATCCGTTGACTCTCTCCGCCGTGGACGGCCGGCCGCGGTCGCTGTACGTGCACGTGCCGTTCTGCACGCGGCGGTGCTCGTACTGCGACTTCGCGGTGCAGGCCACTCGCGAGGCGCCGGCCGCCGAATGGCTGGACGCGGTCGCGGGGGAGATGCGGATGCTGGCGGACGAACGGGGCTGGGGCGCGCCGCTGCGGCTGGACACGATCTACCTGGGCGGCGGCACGCCGTCGCTGCTGGGGCCGGACGCCATGGCGGCACTGCGCGACCGGCTGCGGCCGTGGGCGGAGTGGGACGAAGCCGCCGAGTGGACCTGCGAGGCCAACCCGGAGAGCTTCACCCCCGAGGTGGCGCGCCGGTGGCGGGCGGCGGGGGTCAACCGCATCTCGCTTGGCGCGCAGACCTTCCATCCACCCACGCTCCGCTGGATGGGCCGGCTGCACGGTCCCGACGGCCCGGCGCGCGCGTTCGCGGCGGCGCGGGAGGCGGGGATCGGCAACGTCAGCATCGACCTGATCTTCGGCGTGCCGGCGCGGCTGGGGCGCGACTGGGGCGAAGACCTGTTCCACGCCCTGCTGCTGGAGCCGGAGCACGTCTCGCTCTACGGTCTGACGGCGGAGGCCGCGGCGCCGCTGGGGCGCTGGGTGGCCGAGGGGCGCGAGACGCTGGCGGACGAGGACCGCTATGCGGACGAGTACCTGCTGGCGCACCGCACCCTTGCCCGGGCGGGGTTCGAGCACTACGAGGTGAGCAACTTCGGGCTCTCCGGCCGCCGCTCGCGCCACAACTTCGTCTACTGGACGGGCGAGCCGTACGCCGCCCTGGGCCCCGGCGCGCACGCCTTTTATCCCCCCCTGCGGCGGTGGAACGTGCGCGGCTGGGAGGACTACCGCGACCGCGTCGCCGGGGGCCGGCTGCCGACGGACGGCGAGGAGACGGTGGACGAGGACACCGGCGGGCTGGAGCGCGCCTGGCTGCTGCTGCGCACGGACCAGGGATGGCCGATGGAGGACGCGGGCGACGCCGTCCGCCGCGCCGGCGCCGGGTGGACGGAGCGCGGATGGGCGGCGGAGCGGGAGGGACGGCTGCGGCTGACGGCGGAGGGATGGCTGCTGCTGGACACCCTGGCCGTGCAGATGGCCGGGGCGGCGGAGGCGGACCGCGAGCCCACGCCCGCGCTGCAGCTTTGACAGCCTTCGCACGGCGGGACGGCCGCGGATGGCGCCGATCCGGCCGGAACGGCGCACCCGGACCGTCCCCGTTCTTGCCATGCATCTCCCGCGTCGGTCCGGATGCAGCGCGGAGGCAGGCCGTTCGGGGGACGCGCGGGATTGACCGCGCCGCCCCCGGGGAGCACATTCATCGGGTTTTGCAGCCGACTTCCACACCCGGACGATGAGCACGGGCGAGCCCCTTTCCGAGCGCGAGCACCAGATCCTCGAGGCGGTGATCCGCACCTACGTGGAGACCGCCGAGCCTACCGGCAGCCGCACCGTGGCCCGCCGGTTCGGACTCGGCATCTCGCCGGCGACGGTCCGGAACACGATGAGCGACCTGGAGGAGAAGGGATACCTGTACCACCCGCACACCTCCGCGGGGCGGGTGCCCACGGACCTGGCCTACCGCCTGTACGTGGACGCGCTGATGGACCGCCAGGCGATCACGGAGGCCGAGCGCCACGTGCTGCGGGCGGAGCTGGCGCAGGGCGGGGAGGGCGCGGCCATCGAGCGGCTGCTGCGCCGCGCCGCGCAGGTGCTGGGGCTGCTGACGCAGGAACTGGGGATCGCGGTGGCGCCGCGGCTGGAAGAGGCCACGCTGGAGCGGCTGGACCTGATCCCCGTGCACGAGTCGCGGGTGCTGCTGGTGATGTCGCTGCGCGCGGCGGGGGTGCGCACGGTGTACGTGGACGTCCCCGCCGCCATCCCGGCCACGGCGCTGGCCTCGGTGGCGAACATCCTGAACGAGCGGCTGGCGGGACACACCCTGCGCGAGATCCGCACGACGCTCCCCGCGCGGCTGCGCGACACGGTGTCGTCGGACGATCCCGGCGCGGGGCTCCTGAACGTGTTCCTGCAGTCCGGCGAGGAGTGGTTCGCGCCGGTGACGGCGGGGCAGGACGACGTGCTGCTGGGGAGCGCGGCGGTGCTTGCGGAGCAGCCGGAGTTCAGCTCCGGCGAGCGGCTCAAGTCGCTCATCTCGCTCACCGAGCGGCGCGAGCTGCTGAAGAACGCCGTCGCCCTGCGCGGGGCGGCGGACGGGCTGAAGATCACCATCGGGGTGGAGCACCAGGACCCGGCGCTGTCGTCGTTCACCCTGGTGACGTCGGAGTACCGCCTGGGCGAGCTGAAGGGGGTGATCGGCGTCATCGGCCCCACGCGCATGCCGTACGAGCG
>DASTNU010001130.1:0-3894 GCA_035720605.1 Longimicrobium sp.
GCGTGTGGCAGGACGTGCGCAGGAACCTGCCCGTGCCGGAGTGCGCGCCCGCGGCGGGCGGGATGCAGGGCGAGCGCTGCCGGGTGTTCGCGGAGAGCAGCGGCAAGGCGCGCCTGCAGCGCGACCTGGAGCGGGCCTTCACCGCGTTCGAGGCGCGCTACGCGGCCATGGCGCCGTAGCCGATTCGCTCGAATCAAAGATTTGGGCCTCACGCAGTCACGGAGTCAGCGGAGTTTGCCCGTGCGAGGGACAACTCAACTCCGTTAACTCTGCTGACTCCGTGTGAGGCCAATCTGTTCAAGGGATGGTGCACTCGGCGAAGGCCATGCTCCCCGCCACGCGAACGGACGGGTCCACGCCGAGCGCCTGGGCCATCGCCTCCGCCAGCTCGGCGGGGGTGCGCGGGGGCGCCAGCTCGCCCATGCGGTGGTACAGCGCCATCGCGCGGTCGCCGCGGCCGCCGCTCCGGACGAGGCTGGTCGCGAAGAAGCCGCCGCCCGGGGCCAGGCACCGCGCCAGCGGCGGCAGCATCGCCGCCGCGTCCGGCACCAGGTGCAGCACGTTCAGCGAGAGGATGGTCCGGAAGGCGGCGGGGCGGAACGGCAGGGCGCCCAGGTCCGCCTGCAGCAGCACCACGTGCGCCGGAACGCGGCCGGCGCGCCCGACCAGCCGCTCCCGCGCCCGCCGCAGCATCCCAAGCGACTGGTCCATCACGATCAGCGGCCGCTCCGCACGCGCGTACACATCGGCGGTAAAGACGAGCGATCCGCATCCCGCCTCCAGGAAGCATCCGCCCGCGGAGCGCACCGCCCGCTCCGCGAAGCGGCCGTACTCCCGCGGCGAGCATCCCCAGACCAGGCGGTTGTAGGGCCGGCTGCCCACCACGACGTCGTACAGGGCCGCCCACGAATCGTAGTGGTGCGGCCCGGTGTCCGTGGAGAGAACGGAGTAGATCCCCGCCTCCACCGCCCGCGAGGCCACGCCGTCCGCGAGCGCGTCGCGCAGGTGGTCGGGCGGCGGCGTCATCGGCGGCGGGCGGCTAGTCCCACCGGGCGCCGGGAAAGATCGGCTCGATCGATGTTCCGGGGCGTCACGGGAGGGTGTCGGCTGCGGTGGCGGCGCGCAGGCCCTGCACCTGGAGCAGCACCGGCGTATGATGGTGCCCGGTGATCCAGCGCATCAACGTGCCGCTCGCGACCACCCGCTGCCCCACCAGGGCGCCGTACGTGTCATACTGCCCGGGAGAAAGCATGAGCTGCATGCGGGTCACGTTCGTCGACGACGCATGGTAGAGCGGCCGCATCTCCCGTACGCACACGGGCCTGGAGAAGTGCAGGACCCAGTAGGTCTCCGGCTCGTCCCCCTTCTCGGTGCTCTCGTAGTCGGGCCTCCCCGGAAAGGTCTCCCGCTCCACGCGCCCCGCAAGCTCGACGACGGTCGTCTCGTACGGAAGACAGGCCTCGAACACGCGTTCGTCCTTCGCCTGGGCCACCGGCGTGCGCGGTTCGTCCCTCTCTCGCCCACACGCGAGCGCACCCGGGCAGATTGCGAGGACGGCGGAGGCGACAAGGATGCGCTTCATCGCGTGACGCGGCACTCGCTGGTCAATCCGCCTCCCCTTCGAAGCGGCGCCGGATCTCGTCCGGCGACATCGGCTCGCCGATGGAGTGCCCCAGCAGCCACTCGTGCCCGAACGGGTCGCGCAGGCGGCACTGGCGCTCGCCATGGCCCTGGTCGATCGGACCGATGAGGATCGCCGCGCCGGCATCCGCGGCCCGCCGGGCCAGCGTGTCGACGTCGTCCACGTGCAGGTGGATGGTGGTCCCCGTGCCGCCGAACGCCAGCGGGCTAAGGATGCCGTGCTCCGGATGCTCGTCGGCCAGCATGAGCGTCGCGGGGCCCAGCTGGAGCTCCGCGTGCGCGACCCGGCCGGACGGCTCCTGCAGCCGGAACGTCTCGCGGGCGCCGAAGACGCGGGTGTAGAAGTCGAGCGCGGCCTCTCCGCCGCGCACGCAAAGGTAGAGGAACACCTCGTGGACGGCCGGGACGGACGGTTGCTCGCTCATTCCAGGCCTCCCCGGGCGGTGAGCCAACGAACCCCTGCCTCCAAGCTCATGCGCGCGGCGCCGGCGCGCCAGTCCATCGCACGCGAAGGGCGCCGCGGCGGCGGCGCCCTTCGTCCATCAACCTCACCTCGCGAACCGGCGCGGAGCCCCGCTGCCGGGAGAGGCCGCCGGGGGGAGTTGCCGGCGTCCACGGCGAAGCGGGGGCCGCGGAACCGTTCCCGCGGGCGTTCGTCAGAAGGGGACGATCTCGCCGCTCTCCTCCACGACCACGGGAAAGCCGTTCAGCGTGCGCGGAAGGCGTTCCCGCACTTCCGGCGTCAGCCTGTCCACCAGGATCACGACCGCGGGCCGGCCAGCCGATTCGCCCAGGCCGATGCCCGTGACGCCCGGGATGGAAATGATCCGGTCGTGATGTTCGTCGAACGCCTCTTCGATGCTCATCGGGCGACCCCTCCTCCAGCGAGTGCCCGCCCGCGGCCGAACGGGGCGGGGCGAAAGCAGTGCGGACCCCCGAACTGTAACGCCCTCACCGCCGTCCGGGCCATGCCCGCGTCCCCGCTCACGTCACGATCGTCACGCCGAACGCGCTGAGCACGGTGCTGATGGGGTTGCAGAACGTGGTGTTGGTGGCCGCGTTTCCCGCGAACAGCAGCCCGACCGGCCGGTTTCCGGACGAGGTCGTCACCAGCGACCCGGAGTCGCCGGGCTGGCTGAAGACCGCGCCCGTGCCGCGCACGCGGAACTGGCCGGTGAACCGGGCCACGCCGGACGAACCGTAGTTCACGTTCACCGTCGTACCCACCAGGTCCACCACGCCGCGGCGGAACTGCGTGGTGCGGCCGCTCTTCTGCACCTGCAGGTGCATCGCGGGCGGCACTGCGCCGGGGGTGATGGACTGCAGCGCGCCGCCGGGGCGCAGGATGCGCCGGTCCACCAGCCCCGCCGACGTTCGGGCGATGGCCGCGTCCACCAGGTTCGACGCCCCCGGCGTGAAGTCGATCCGCACGAACTGCGCGAGCCGGGCGATCACGCCCGTGTTGCAGACGCCCCCGTCCAGCCGCCCGGGCTGCGGGATCCCCGCGCCGAGGGGAGAGGCGTTGACCAGCGCCATCACGTGGTTGTTCGAGAGGATGAAGAGCTGGCCCGCGCGCGTCACCAGGCAGCCCAGCGTGCCCGCCATGACCTGGAGGCAGTTGCCGATGGAGACGCCGCAGGGCGCCGGGCTCCGCCTGGCGGTGAACGAGAAGGCGTGAATCTCGCCGGATTGTTCGACGTCCGTTTCCACGCCTCCCACGGTGGTGGGAACCCGCGACTCGCCACTCACCTCCTGCCGCGGCAGCTTCTCGCGGACCAGCACCTTGATGGCCAGCCGGCCGGTAGGCGCTCCGTGGACCAGCTTTTCACCGATGCCGACGGCCACCACGTTCGAGGAATCGTACGGCTCCGCTTCGTCCGCGGCGGCCGTGGCGGCGACCGGCTCCGCGGGCATCAGCAGGCTTTCGACCTCCTGCCTCGCCGCCAGCAGGGACTGCATCTGGTCGCCGCTTTCCGCCATGGCGCCCAGCATCTCCGCCGTCATCGCCTCGGCGTCGGGTTGTGCCTCCACGGCATCGAACGCCGCAAAGTCGGCCGCCGCCTCCTCCTCCGGGTCGAACTCTTCGAACTCTTCGACCCCTTCGAAATCGTCGTACTCGCTCATGATCGCCTCCCTGGAGAATCAATCGGGTCACGGAAACTGAGGGGCCCGCGCGCCGCCGGACCTCGCCGCGCGGCGGGGTCCGGGGTCGTGGAGCGTGTCTCCGAAGGGATGGAGGGACGCGTCCGGCCG
>DASTNU010001131.1:0-2489 GCA_035720605.1 Longimicrobium sp.
CGCCGGGGCCGGCGGGAGCCTCGTCCACCGGCGCTACCGTCAGGTTGGTGGGCGTCACGATGCGGGGGAGCGAGCCCACCCGCGCCAGGAACTCGCCGATCTGGTGGTAGCGCCCCACCACCGCCATGTCGTAGACGCGGCGGGTGTAGTACGCCTCCTCGGTGGCGCTCACCGGCTGGATGAGGGTGAGCTCCACCCCGGTGCGCTGCGCCTCGGCCGAGATGGCGTCCAGCAGGTTGGGCAGCTCCTCGTCCGAGGGGATGAGCCCCTCGGCCATCTCCAGCTGCTGCCGGTACAGCGCCAGCTGCTGGTCCATCTCGCCCTCCGCGCCGCGGGCGATGGCGCGGCTGCGCGTGTTCACGTTCTTCAGCGTCTCCAGCCGCGTCTCCAGCGCCGCGATCTCGTTCTTGCGCGGCTCGTAGATGCGGTTCTGGAAGCCGAACATCAGCAGTCCCAGCACGGCCGCGCCGGCCAGCAGCTGCTGCCGCGTCTTCTGGTCCAGGGGGGGAAGCGCCATGGCCGGTTACCGTGCGGTGAGGAGCGGGACGGTCTCGACGAAGGCGGAGTCGGGCTCCTCCCACCGCGCCTCGAGGGTGAACTTGTGCACCGTGCGCCCCAGCACTTCTTCGCGCTGGCTGGTCACCAGCGTGACCTCGCGGATCATGGGCGACGCCTCCAGGTTCTTCATGAAGCGGGTGAGCGCCTCGGTGCTCCCCGCGTTCCCTTCCAGGTTGAACACCGGGCCCTGTGCGTCCGCGGGGACGGCCGGCGCGGCCGCGGAGGCGCTGTCCGCCCCGCCCTTGGCCTTCGCGCTGTCGGCCTTCGCCTTCTCCGCGGCGGTGGGGGGCGCCGGGGCCGCGGCCTCCTCGTCCTCCACCACCGCGATCCGGGTCAGCCACATGAAGGGCGGGGTGGCGCGGCTCACCTCGTCCATCAGGTGCGACCACACGTAGCGCCGCGTGTCCACCTGGCGGATGACGTCCATCTTGCGGTCGATGGTGTCGCGGCGGACGTCCAGCGCCTTCATGAGCGCGATGGTGCGCTCCAGCCGCACCGAGTCCTGCGCCTCGCGCTCGATCTGCGCCTGCACCTCGCCGCGCTTCTGGCCGGAGGTCCAGAACCAGTAGCCCGCCAGCAGCAGAAAGAGCACGGCCACGCCGCCCAGCGCCGCCAGGCGCGGGTCCGCGCCCAGCGAGGAAAGGGAGGGGCCGGCGCCGGCCCGGCGCGCGGCCACGGGCCGCCGCTGGGTGCCGCTGGGAAGGAGGTTGATCTCGATCACGTTCGCTCGCGGGGTCCGGGTGCGGTGGGGGGCGCGCTCAGGCGGCCTGGCGCAGCGCCAGCCCCACCGACAGCATCAGCATGGGAGCCAGCTCGTCCACGGCAAAGAAGGAGGTGACGCCCGGGCGCGCGCGCAGGCGCTGCAGCGGGCTGGCCACCTCGGTGCGGGCGCGCAGCCGCGCCGCCACCACGTCCACCAGCCCGGGAATGCGGGCGCCGCCGCCGCACACGTACACGCGCCCCGGCGCCGCCACCCCGTCGCCCGCGCCCAGGAAGGCCACCGCGCGCTCCACCCCCACCGCCAGGTCCTCCGCCCCGCCGCGCAGCAGCTCCTCGAACTCCCTGGCGCGCTCGCTCCTGCCCTGCAGGACGGCGTCGGCCTCCTCCACCGTCAGCCCGTGCATCCGGCGCAGGTCCTCGCGCAGCCGCCGGCTGCCGAAGGGCACGTCGCGGGTGAGCACCAGCGCCCCGTCCTGCAGCACGTTCACCGTGCTGATCTCGTGGCCCACGTTCACCAGCGCGGCCACGCCCTCCATGGCCTCGGGGTAGTTGTACTCGAAGGCGTTGTGCAGGGCGAAGGAGTCCACGTCGATCACGCTGGGGCCCAGCCCCGCGTCGCGCAGCAGCCCCACCTTCTGCTCCACCACGTCGCGCTTGGCGGCCACCAGCAGGACGTTCATCTGCAGGCCGTCGTCCAGCGGGTCCAGGATCTGGAAGTCGAGCTGCACGTTCTCCATGTCGAAGGGCACGTACTGCTCGGCCTCCCAGCGAATCACCTCGCGGGCGTCCGCCTCCTTCATCCGGTCCATCTGGATCTTCTTCACCATCACGTCGCGCCCTCCCACCGAGGCGACAAGGCGCTTCGGCTTGACGCCGGACGAGTCCATGAGCGAGCGGACCGTCTCCACGACGATCTGCGGGTCCATGACCTCGCCCTCGACGATGGCGTCGGCGATCAGCGGGGTGTGCGACACGTGCACCAGCTCGGGCTCGGCGCCGGAATGGTCGATCACGGCCACCTTTACGAAGCCGCTGCCGATGTCGAGCCCCACCGTGCTCTTGTTGCGGCGCAGGAACGAAACCATGGGCCTGGGCAAAAGGGTCCCGGGGATCTGCACCGCAAAACCGCAGCAGTGCGGAAAGGGTTAAACGTGGATGGTACGGGAGGATGCGGACAGGATAGCGCAGAGGCGCGCGGCCGTCAAGAACGG
>DASTNU010001132.1:0-11946 GCA_035720605.1 Longimicrobium sp.
CACCCTCCCGGTGCTCAAGGTCGACATCGTGGCGGGCGCGGCCAACAACGTGCTGGCCGAGGCGCGCCACGGCGACGAGCTGCACCGCCGCGGCATCCTGTACGCCCCCGACTACGTGATCAACGCCGGCGGGCTCATCAACGTCTACGGCGAGCTGCACGGGTGGGCGTCGGAGCGCGCCATGCGCAAGGCGGGCGACATCTACAACACCCTGCTGCGCATCTTCGAGCTGTCCAGCAACGAGGGTGTGCCCACCTACGTGGCCGCCGACCGCATCGCCGAGCAGCGCATCGCCTCCATCGGCAAGATCCAGCAGACCTGGGTCTGATCCAGGAATCGGGGTGTCGAAAAGGAGCGGGCCGGCAGCGATGCCGGCCCGTTTTCCTTTATCCCGCCTGACGATCTGGTCAACATCGACGTGCTCAGGGCCGGCGCGTCCAGAGCGATCGCATTTGTGTCTGGAGTGGCAGCTCCAAAGCGATTATCTTGGGAGGAACGCTGACTCCATCCTTCGAGGCGGACCATGGCCACGCGCGAACCTTCCGTCGAACTGTTCTACGATCCCGAGGACCTGGATCCCGAGGCGTCGCGGCTGCGCATCGGCAAGAGCAATGGCCGCTGGGAACTGCGGGACGACGGGGGTGCGCTTCTCAGCAGCCACGCGATTCTGCCGGAGGCGCTCGACGCCGCGCTCGAGCGGTCGGAGGTGTGTTTCAGCGAGATCGTGGTGCGTGGGTCCTCAGGGGGGATCGAATGGGCGGTCAGTCAGAATCCCGAGATGGTGGAGCTGGCGCGCCTTCTCAATGACACGGCTCCGTTGCGGCGTGAGGCGGCGGCTTGACTGCACGACGCTTCGTGGTGGACACGAACGTCGTCATCCGGCACGGGATGTCCAACATCCCGGGGATCGTGTCGGCCGTGGTGCTGCAGGAGCTCACTGCAGGCGCACGCGATACGGCCGAGGTTCGCAGGCTCGGGTCGGTACGTGCCGACGCGGAAGACGATGGCGTGCTTTTGACGCCGGACGGCGAGGACTGGTATTTCGCGGGGAAGGTGCTGAACTCGCTGTACCGCGGCCTGCGCTCCCATCGCCGAGGTCCTACCCCCGCCATTCCCAGGGAGGAACAGCAGCGCCTGATGCGCGACGTGCTGATCGCCCGCAGTGCGAAGCGGATCAACGTGATGGTCGCGACCTACAATGCAGCCGACTTCGAGAAGATCCGCCGCTTCTGCAACGTGCGGATAGTGAATCCGGCAGAGGTGCTGTAGGCGTCAGCGGGGGGCGTGGCGGAAGTTGACGAGGATGACCTCGGCGGAGCCGTCGTCGCGCAGCTCCTCGCAGTGGGAGTAGTTCTCGTCCAGCCAGGGCGACACGCCGTCCAGCGTGCCGTTCTCGTCCCCCGCGGCCTGGTGTGCCATCCAGCGCGCTTCCTCGCCGTCCGCGGCCCGCACCACGAAGCCGAAGGCGCGGTCGTACGGCGGCTGCCACGGGTCCTTCCCCTCCACACACCACCACAGCATGTCCGACCTGGGGGTCAGCCTCCAGAGCGCCATCGGGTCTCCCGGTGCGGGTGCGATCGTCGACTGCGCCCCAACCTACGCGGTCGGCGCCGCGAACGGGAGAGCGCGCGGCATGGCGCGCGGGCGGCGGCGGGTGTAATCTGCACGCACCCCGTGCACCCGCATCCCGAGCCCGACCGCATGAAGCGCACAGTATACGCCGCCGGACTGCTGCTGCTGGCCGCCTGCGGAGGCAGCGATCCCACCGTCGCCGAGTTCTTCGACGTCGCGCGGCAGGTGCTGCGCTTCGCCGAGCAGGACGCGCGGCAGAACCAGCCGGGGCGCGTGGCGGACGGCCCGCTGTACGTGAACGTCCACTCCTTTCGCAGCGCCGCGAACCGGGTGACGGGCGAGACGATCTCCGAGGACAGCATGTCGCGCGCGCTGGGCGAGCCCACGCAGGCGCTGCAGGAGCAGGTGCTGCTCTGCGACACCGCCTCCGGCTTCGGCGGGTGCTGGGTGCGCAAGTACGGGGTGTGGGTCAACCTGAACCTGATGCGCCACGCCGGCGACGAGATGACCGCCTACGTGCGCACCAGCAGCACCGACCGCCGCGTGCTGCCCACCACCTGGTGCGACCGGGTGTGGGAGCTGGACTTCCGACGCCAGGAGGGCGGCGCGTGGCGGCTCTCCGGCCAGCGCCTGCGCCGCGACTGCACGCAGGAGGCGGAGCAGGGGTGACAGGGTGACGGGGTGACAGGGTGAGCGGGTGACACGGTGGACGTGAACGGGTGGACAGTCGCCCGCCGGACTTCTCCCGTGACGCCCGGCGGCGGAGCGGCCACCGGGGTGCCGCGGCGATTCTCGGACGAATTGGACACCGCGCATCCGAAAAAAGCGCCGCGGCCCGCCGGCGTCAGTCCCCCCGTTTCGCCGCCCCCTTCAGACCGCGGCGTGGCGCCGGGCGACGGCGGCCAGCTCGGCCAGGTGCTCGGTCAGCCGCCGGTCGGCGTGCCGCGGGGGCTGGGCGGTGTGCAGGCGGATGGCCTGCTCCATCCGGATCCAGTCCTTGAGGTGCGCGGCGGCCCGCGCCAGCTCCAGCACCGTGCGCACGTGGTCTTCGCGGCCGCCGGGGCGGTTGATGAGAGACCAGGCGTTGCTCCACGCCTCCTCGTACAGCCGCCGCTCTCCCGTCCCCGCGGCGGCGCGCGCCAGCACGGCCAGCGTGAGCGCCCGCTCCGCCGGCTCCGTGCGGGAGACCTGCAGCTTCTGCAGGATGGGGATGGCGCGGCCGTAGCTGCCCCGCGTGACCCACAGGTAGGCGAAGTCGTGCTGCAGCTCCGGCTGCCGCGGGTGGCCGCGGCCGTAGGCGCGCTGGGCGGCCCGGGCGTAGCGCTCGGCGTCCTCCAGCTCGCCCGCGTCCATGGCCAGCAGGAACAGGCCGTGCAGCGCCGCCCCGCGCAGCGCCAGCAGGCCGTGCCGGCGGCCGGCGCGCACGGCCATGGTGTAGTAGCGCCGCGCGCTGGCGCGCATGTCGCGGCGCGCGTACAGCAGGCCCATGTCCACGTACGCCTGCGCGTAGCTCTGCCAGTCCTTGCGCCGGCGCGCCAGCCCGATGCAGCGGCGCAGCCAGGTCTCCGCGCGGGCGTGCCGGCCCCAGCGCAGCGCCAGGCCTCCCACGTGGCAGGCGGGGCCCGCCTCTTCGGGCGAGGCCAGGGCGGCGGCCTGGGCCATCGCCAGCGCCGTGCCGAAGGCGCCGTGCCCCTGCGCCCAGCGCGAGATCTCCAGGCACACCAGGCTCACCAGCTCGGGGCTGGCGGTGCCGGGGCTGCCCACCACCGCCGCCAGCGTGGTGAGCGAAACCTCCAGGATGGGGTCCACGCTGCAGCTGCGCAGGTCGCGCAGGCGCTTCTCGGCCGCCTCGGGGGTGAACAGCCCCTCGCGGCGCTCGGGCTCCACCGACGACCAGAGCGTCACGTCGCGCAGCGAGTTCCACAGCAGGAGCCCCAGGTCGCCCTTGAGCTCCTCCAGGATCTGCGACGCTTCCAGCGTTTCGTCGGGCTCGCGCAGGATGGCGGGCGGGATGCACCAGCGCCGGCTCGCGTTACGGCGCCGTCCGCGCGGTCGGGTAGTGCTGCTCTTTGTCGCGTGTGCGCGCATGTCCGGTCTCCTCGGCGGGTGGCGCCGGTCCCGGGCGCGCCGCCTGCGAGGGAGAGGGAGCGCCCGCGGGCCCTCCCGGCTCCGGTTGAACGGAAGCATTGTGATACCACGGGCGTCGGGGGCGCAGGAAAACACACCGTCCTTGCGAGGGCCCCAAACACCCGATAGTCTACTCTGTGGAACCCCACCATAAAGTGGACAGAGAGGACGTCCCGGAAGTTAGTCTACTTTGTCTACTTCGTCAAGCGGTTCGTGTCCGTGAAGGGTGGGCGGCGGCCGCGGGACAGTGCCGTGGAGGGGCCGAACCCGCGGTGGGGCAGGCGTTTGCCGCCCCGTGACCGAATACCCGAACGCCGGCGTGCGGCGTTTCTTCTCAACCTGCCGGGATACAATATGTCCTCACGAGTCTCGCGCGCCATGTTTACTTTGGCGCTGCCGCTGGCCGCCGCGTGCGGCGGCTCCGACGACGCCATCTACCTGGGCGTGGCGGGGCCGCTGAGCGCGGCGAACGGGGCGTCCATGCGCATGGCCGCCGAGATGGCCGTGGCCGAGATCAACCAGGCCGGGGGGATCGGGGGGCGCGAGCTGCGGCTGGTGATGATGGACGACAAGGCCGATCCCGCGCAGGGCCTGACCGTGGCCGACTCGCTGCGCCGCGACCCGCGGGTGGTGGCGGTGGTGGGCCACCTGAACTCGGGCGTCAGCATCCAGGCGGCCAAGATCTACAACGCGCCGGGAGGGGAGCAGGCGGGCGACCCGCTGATGCACATCTCCCCCGCCAGCACGGCGCCGAGCCTCACGCAGTCGGGGGACTGGACCTTCCGGGTGACGCCCACGGACCTGGAGTTCTCGCCCGTGCTGGCGCGGGGCGCGACGCAGCTGGGGCGGCGGCGGGCGGCGGTGCTGTACCACAACGACGACTACGGGCAGGGGGTGATGACCACCTTCGAGCGCGCCTTCCGCAGCGGGGGCGGGGTGGTGGTCTCGGCGGATCCCTACATTCCCGCCATGATGGAGCGCGGCGACGAGCTGGACCCGTACCTCACCCGCGCCATCCGCCGGGGCGCCGACGCGCTGGTGATCGGCGGACAGGCGGACGCGGGGCTCAAGATCATCCAGGCGGCGCGGCGGCTGGGATACACCGGCCCCATCCTGGGCTCGGACGGGCTGACGGGGCTCAAGGACGCGGGCGCGCCGGCGGAGGGGGTGTTCGTGAGCTCCGCCTTCCTCCCCGATCGGCCGACAGAGGGCGCGCGGCAGTTCGTGGCCCGCTACCGCGAGCGCTTCCGGTCGCTCCCCGACCACCGCGGGGCGATGACGTACGACGCCATCAACCTGCTCAAGCGTGCCATCCAGGAGGTGGGCACCGACCGCGCGGCGCTGCGCGACTACGTGGCCACCATCGGGGCGGACCGGGGCTCGCCGGCCTTCGAAGGGGTGTCGGGCACCATCCGCTTCGACCGCAACGGCGACGTGGTGGGCAAGGAGGTGTCGCTGGGCGTGGTGCGCGGGGGGCAGCTGGTGACCGCGCGGCAGTAGGGACGGGGGCTAGGGAATAGCCGGCAGCGGCAACGGCAACGGCAGATTGCAGGGATGCGCGAAACCCTCCTCCGGTGATCCGGGGAGGGTTTCCCTTTGCGCATCATCAAACCGAGATACGGCGACACCGTCATCCTGGGTCTGCCACCTGCTGCACAGCTCCCGTAGGCATGAACGCTGGTGAAGCCAGAGGGGGCGGGCGCTTCTTCGGTCCCAGCGCCGGCCCCCTACCAGAGAAGCCACGTGCGGTCTCCCCCTATTCCCTATTCCCTATTCCCTGTCAGTTCACCGGACCGGCAGCCAGTACGTGGCCTTCAGCGCCAGGAAGTTGTCGCCGCGGGCGGTGAGCGAGCCGAACAGGTCGCCGGGGCCCAGGCGGCTCCACTCCGCCTCGCTGCGGCCGCGGTTCTGCTGCCACACCACGAAGAGCGTGCTTCCCGGCCGCCACTCCCACCGCAGCACCGCGTTGCTGCGGAACGAGCGCACGTCGAAGTCGCGGTTGGGGATGACGAACTGCGCCGCCCCGTCCGTCACCCGGCTGCCGCCGGTGCCGGGATCGGGCTCGATCGTGGTGCCGTCCTCGCCGTAGGCGCGCAGGTCGCGGCTGCGCGCCGCCCGCAGCTCGCCGAAGTCGTAGAAGCGCCCGCTGCTGGCGAACGGCTCGGCGTACGTCTCCAGCGTCAGGTCCGGCGAGAGCGCGTAGTTCAGCCGCACCTGCGCCCGCACCTCGCTGCGCTCCACGAAGGCGAACACGTAACGCCGCCCAAAGGTGGCCTCGCCGCCGCCGCCCGCCTCCATCACGTACTGCCGCGCACTCACGCCGCGCAGCCAGGCGGGATCGACGGAGAGCTCCCACCGCGGACCGGGGCGGAACGAGAGGGAGCCCCAGACGTCCGTTCCCCATCCGCCCAGCTCGTCGCGCTGAAGGTTGGTCTCGATCTCCCAGCGGGTGCGGTTGGCGGGATTTCCCTGCAGCTCCAGCTCCACGCGCCACGCCGCGCCCGTGCCCATCAGCGGTCCGCCGCGCGTCAGGTCGTCGCTCAGCGCGCGGTCGATGCGGATGAGCGACGCCTCGATCCCCCAGAAGTTGCGCAGCTGCGCGTACGTGCCCAGGCCGTAGGCGAACTGGTTGCGGATGCCGTCCAGGTTCCAGGTGCCCTCCTGGTACAGCCCCGCCTCGTAGTAGCGGAACACGCGCCCCGGCTCCGTCTCGCGGTAGCGCAGGTTGCCGGAGAGGAAGCGGTTGTCCGCGGAGCCCTGCTGGCCCAGGTCGTTCAGCTCCAGCCCCGGGTGCTGCTCGGTGTAGTCCACGTCCCACAGCCAGTGCCGCCCGCTCATGCGGCTGTGGTTGATGCCCAGCAGCAGCCCGCCCAGCGACGTGCGCGAGGGGTCCAGCTCCACGTGGTCCGCGTCCGGCCGCTGAAAGTAGCGGCGCGGCGAGCGCTGCAGGCGCAGGATGGCCAGCGAGTCGCCCGTGACGTGGCTGTAGCCGGCGAAGGCGCTGACGTCGTACTGCCCGCCGTTCCACCGCAGCCGCCCGTCCAGGAGGGCCGAGACCGCCTGCTCCGGGACCAGCGCCGCGAGCGGATCGCCTTCGTCCATCCACCGCCGCACGCCGGTCAGGCTGCCGCCGAAGGTGGAGCGGTCGCGCCCGAACTCCTGCTGCACGGCGACGACGCCGTACGCCGCCGGCGGGGCCACCTCCGCGCGCCCGAAGGTGTCGGTGAGGGTGTCGAAGGTGGCGGCCCGCTCGCGCGCCGTCAGCGCCGCCAGCGTGGCGAGCGAGAGCCCGCCGCGGGTGCGGCCGGTGACCTTGGCGGCGCCCAGGATGGTGGTGTTGTCGACGGCGTCGAAGTAGTCCGCCTGCGGCCGCCCCGGCGGCGGCGCGCCGATGCGGCGGGAGTAGAACAGGCCACGGCTCCCCAGCAGCGAGGTGCCCTCCACGAAGAACGGGCGCCGCTCGGAGAAGAAGGTCTCGAACTGCGTCAGGTTCACCTCCGCCGGGTCCGCCTCAACCTGCCCGAAGTCGGGGTTGATGGTGGCCTCCAGCGTGAAGGACGGGCCCAGCCCCATCTTCAGGTCCCCCCCGACGCGCATCCCCGCCTCGCGCTCCGCCACGAACGGGTCGCGGGGGTCCTCCGGCTGCGCGATGCGTCCCTCCGCGGCCACGTACGGCAGCAGCTCCAGCCGCCGCGACGGGCGCAGCGCCCCCAGCCCGACCAGCTGCCCCATCCGCGACGACCAGCCGGTCTCGTTGCGCCGCACCAGCGCCCAGTAGGCCACCTCGTTCCGCGCCGGCACGCGCCGCACCACGTTGATCCCCCACACCTGCTCCGGCGCGCCGGTAAAGCGCAGCTGCGAGAGGGGGATGCGCATCTCCGCCGTCCATCCGGCGGAATCGACCTGTGTCTTCGCCTCCCAGACGGGATCGAACGAGTAGCTGCGGCTTCCCTCGGCGTCGGAGGGATGGTAGTAGTCGATGCGCGTTCCCGCCGCGCTGACGGCAAAGGTGTAGGCGGTGCGGCGGTCCAGGTAGGTGTCCAGCGAGACGGCCAGCTGCTCGGCGTCGCCCTCGCGGTCGCGGCGGGCCAGCTGGGCGCGCACGTCGCCGGGGGCGGCGCCGCGCAGCCGCGCCCCCACGTACAGGTTGCCGCCGTCCACCAGGAAGGCCACCTCGGTGGGCCCGGCGGGGCGCGCGCCCTCCACCGGCTCGCGGGTGGTGAAGTCGCTCGTCCAGCCGGCCTGCTGCCAGGCGGCGTCGTCCAGGCGCCCGTCCACGCTGGGCGCGGCGTCGGTGCGGGTGGCGCGGATCTGCCGCGCCTCCGCGGCGGGCGCCTGCGCCGCGGCGGCCGCGGGAAGGGCGAGGAGGAGGGCGAGCGCCAGGCCCGTGGCCCGCCGGCGGGGGTGGGGTGCTGCGATCATGGGACGCATCCGGGTAGGGCGGCGGCCGTGGGGGCCGCCGCCGGGTTGTCGTTCGATGGGGTTTGCTACGGGAGACGCGCCGGATCGGTGTCAGCCGTCACTCTCGCCGGCTGCGCGCGTCCGGGTCGACGTCGAAGTCCGGGTCCGGGTCGGTGCCGGCGCCGCGGGCCCCGCGGGTCCGGCGTTCCAGCTGGTCGCGGGCTTCTTCGCGGACGCCTACGTCCGGGTGGGTGCGGTAAAGGTTGATGAGGTAGCCGTCCGGGGCGCCGCCGGGAACGTTCCCCAGCGACTCCACCGCCTGCCGCGCGACGGACGGGTTCGGATGCCGGCGGGCGATGGAGTCCAGCGGCTCCACCGCCCACGGCGGAGGCAGGCGGCCCAGCGACTCGGCCGCCTGGCGCGAGACGAGGGCGCGGTCGGGAAGCCAGGCGATCTGCTCCAGCACCGCGGCGGCCCACTCGGGCGGATACGCTTCCATCGATTCCACCGCCTGCCGCGAGAGGTACTGATCCCCCTTCGCGCATGGCGATCAGCTGCAGCGACTCGAACGCGTCCTCGCCGCTCTCTCCCAGCGCCTCGACGGCGGTGCGGCGGGTGCCCGCGTCGTGCTCCGAGTCCACGATCTCCCGCAGCACGGCGACGGAGCGCGGGTGGCCCATCCGCCCGATCGCCTCCACCGCCTCGCGCCGCACGTCGTCGGAGCCGTCGCGCTCCACCGCGGTCGCCAGCGCGGCAAGCGCCTCGTCGGAGCGGTGGCGGGACAGGGCGGTGGCGGCTTCCTGGCGCACGCCGTTGCTCCCGTCGCGCCCCAGCACCGCGGCCAGGTACGGCACCATCGCGTCTCCGCGGTGCACGCCGATGGCGTCCACCAGGCTCTCGCGCAGGTCGGGGTTGCGCTCGCGGTCCGCCAGCCGCCGCAGTTGCGCGAAGCTCTCGCCGGCCTCCGCGCGGCCCAGCCAGAGCAGCGGCCTGCGTCCCGTGTCGAACCCCGCGGCGCCGCGGCCGGCCACGCGCTCCACCTCGCCGTCGCGCGCCACGACGAAGAGGATCAAACCGTCCCCCGCCGGCGCGCCCAGGCGGCCGTTCAGCGGCTCGCGGGCCAGGTCGGCGATGTGCGTGTCGTTGCTGTCCGTGCTCCACCCTTCGTCCGCGGCCAGGTTCGTGGGGATGGAGTAGGTGACGAAGGCGCGGTCCAGCCGCCGCCGCGCGATCTCCTCCAGCGCCCACTCCCACCGCTGCGCCAGGGGATCGGACGGCCGGGGATGGCGGATGACGTCGTCCTGCGCGACGCCCTGCATCGTCCCCTCCCGCACGGCCTCCGTCCGCGCCGGATCCGGGGCCGGGTGGCGCCGGCCGGCGGTGGAGGCGACGGAGGGCGCCGCGAGGGCGACCACCAGCACCAGCAGCACGGCCCCGGCGGCGCGCGTCGTCCCGCTCCCCGGGTGGGAGCCGCCGCGCCACGCGGTGAGCCGCTGCACCCGCTGCACGAGCGGCGAGCCGCCCTCCGCCATCGCCATGGTCCCCGCGGGGATCGGCGCGCGGCCGGGCGCCACCCACGACGCCACCTCCGCCAGGCAGCGCGCCAGCCCCAGCGGCGAGCCCGTCTGCCGCGCGGCCCACTCGTCGCACAGGAACTCGGCGGACTCGCGCAGGCGCAGGCGCGCCAGGCGGTTGAGCGGCTGGCAGCCGAAGACGGCCTGGATGATCCCCACGGCGAAGTGCCACGCGGGATCGCGCCGGGCCAGGTGCGCCAGCTCGTGCGCCAGCGCGCTGCGCTGCTGCTCGGGATCGAGATCCGTCAGGAAGCGCGGCGGCACGCACACCTCGCCGCCGCCCAGCGCCAGCGGAGTGGGCACGGCCGCGCAGGTGGTCAGACGGACCGGGCGCCAGAGGCCGGCGTTGCGCCGCAGCTCCGCCATCATCCCCCGCATCCCGTCGTCCGCCACCTCCACTCGATCGCGCAGCATTCGCCACAGCCGCGCCTGCCGCCACGCGATCCGGGCGATCAGCAGCATCGCGATCGCCGCCCACGCCACGACCGCCAGCTCCACGATCCGCCGCCGGTCGATCGGCGGAGCGGTCGCGGACGCTGGCGGATCGTCGGATACGGTCGATGATGTCGATGCGGACGTGCTGGTGGAACGGCTGGAGGGGGCGGATGCGCTGGACGACGCGTTCGCCGGGGTCTCGACCTGCTCCCGGATCGCCGGGGCGGGCGCCGCGGGGACGGCGGTGAGGGCGGCCGCGGGCTCCACGGCGCGCCCCAGCCACACCGTGCCGAACGCCGGGTCGTAGCCGGACTGCGTCTGCGCCGTGGCGGTGACCAGCCCGCCGACGAGCGCCGCCTTCCACAGCGTCTCGCGCCACGCCTCGCCGCGGACGCGGCGGGCCAGTAGCGCGGCGGCGGCGAGCAGCAGGGTGCTGTGCATGGCGTAGGTCAGCAGCCACGCGGCCGCGCGCATCACGGTCTCGCTCATTCGGCGCCTCCCTTCAGCTCGGCTTCGCGCTGCTGGATCATCCGGCGCAGGCGCGCCAGGTCGTCGGCTTCCACGTCGCTCTGGCGCAGCAGGTGGCTCACCATCTCCGTCACGTCGCCCTCGAACAGCCGGCCGAAGAGCCCGGACACCTCGGCCACGACGGAGCGGCGCACCTGCCCCTCGCTCACCAGCGCGCGGTACAGGTACTGGCGGCCGTCCTGGCGGTGGGTGACCAGGTCCTTCTTTTCCATGCGCGCCAGCAGGGTGGCCACCGTGGACTGCGCGATCTTGCGCTCGGCGCGCATGGCGTCGTGCAGGTCCAGGACGCTGACCTCGCCGCGTTCCCACATCACCTTCATCATCGCGAGCTGCAGCTCGGTCAGCGAGTAGCTCATCACGCCCTGCCGGATGGGGGAGGACTTACCTCTTCGACAGCTACATAATACAGGTGTAGAACACAGGCGCAAGAGTTTCGATTCCGAGGACACGCGCGTGCCTCGCATTCCGGACGTCCTCCCTCCCCCGAGCGAGGAACCGCGATCGGTTGACCTGCCGTCCGCGCGCGGGAGCGAATGAATTCGCCGCTGGAAATTCGCAAAGTCCGCCTGCGCGGACTGGGCGGCCCGGCCGTGCGCGGTGTTCCAGGCGTCCGCGCGTCCGCGGCCAGGGATTACGGGACCGGATCGATGAGCATCCTGTTCCTCGTGCCCGGCCACCCTCCGCGTTCAGCGGCTCCAGCCGCCGTCCCGGTGGCGGCCTTCGGCGATCATCTACCTTGATCCCGTCCGGCGGCGGCGCTACGATCCCTCATCCCCCAATCCAATCCCCCGTCCCGCATCTCCCATGAAAGCGACGAGCATCCCCGCCGCCGAGGCGGAGTTCCGCAACACGGGCGTCGTCACGGGCACCAAGAAGTACGTCCTGCGCCCGTTCACCGCGGCCATCCCGGGCACCGACGAGCGGGTCGAGTTCGTGGAGTGCACGCCCAGCAGCGGCGACCGCACCTACTTCTACAACGAGGCGACGCCCAAGAAGCGCATCGTGCTGCACTTCACGGCCGGCTACCTAAAGTGGGACATCGCCACGCTCACGCAGCCGGGGAACCACGTGTCGACGCCCTTCGTGCTGGCGCGCGACGGCACCATCTACAACCTGTTCGACTCGCGAAAATGGTCGTACCACCTGGGCAAGGGTGCCGCGGGGGGCAACGCCGCGATGAGCAAGTCCGGAGTGGCGATCGAGGTCTGCAACATCGGCTGGCTCACGCGCGACGGCGACCGGCTGCTCACCTACCAGAGCAAGCCCAGCGCGCCCGACGTGTACTGCCGCGCGGACGAGAAGGACTTCT
>DASTNU010001133.1:0-4672 GCA_035720605.1 Longimicrobium sp.
CTCGATCACCACGCCGCGCGCCGCGATCTCGCCGCGGATCGCGTCCGCCGCGGCGAAGGCGCGCGCCTGCCGCGCCGCCTGGCGGGCGGCGATCCGCTCCTCCACCCACCCGGCCAGGTCCGCATCCACCACGTTCTCGCCGTCCGCCAGCGCCACGAACCCGAACACCGAGTCGATCCGCTCCATCGCGCGGAGCGCCGCGTCGCGCTCCGCGTGGCTGACGGGCCGGTCGCCCAGCTCGTGCAGCCGCGCGTTCACCCGGTTCACCAGCTCGTGCAGCGCCGCCAGCGCCACGCTGCTGTTCAGGTCCTGGTCCATCGCCGCCGTGAACGCCGCCAGCGCCTCGTCCGCCGCGGGATGGAGGACGGGCGTGTCCATCGGGTCCGGGTCGCGCGCCGCCGGGTGTTCGCGCAGCCGGTCGCGCGCGTCCCGGATGCGGCGCACCGCCTCCGCCGCGGCGTCCAGCCCGCCGAAGGTGAAGTTGAGCTTGCTGCGGTAGTGCGCCGTCAGGAACAGGTAGCGGATGGACGACGGCCTGACCCCGCGGTCGACGAGGTCCTGCAGGTTGAAGATGTTGCCGGTGGACTTGGCCATCTTGTCGCCCTCCAGCAGCAGGAACTCGCCGTGCAGCCAGTAGCGCACGAACGGCCTGCCGGTGGCGCCCTCGGACTGCGCGATCTCGTCCTCGTGGTGGGGAAAGATCAGGTCCACCCCGCCGGCGTGGATGTCGAAGGTCTCGCCCAGCTCCTGCATCGACATCGCCGAGCACTCGATGTGCCACCCGGGCCGCCCCCGCCCCCAGGGCGTGTCCCACGCCGCGCCCACCTGCTCGTCCTCGGGCTTGACCGCCTTCCAGAGCACGAAGTCGCGCACGTCGTCCTTGTCGTACTCGTCCGCGGCCACCCGCTCGCCGCGGCGGCCGGCGCTGACGTCCACCTTCGACAGCTTGCCGTAGTCCGCGAACTCCGAGATGTCGTAGTAGACGGAGCCCTCCGCCACGTACGCCAGCCCGCGCTCCTCCAGCCGGCGGATGATGTCCACCATGCCGTCGACGTAGTGCGTTGCGCGCGGGTGCAGGTCCGCCCGGCGAATGCCCAGCCGGTCGAAGTCCAGGTACAGGCTCTCGATGAACGGCTCGGTATAGTCCCGCAGCGACACGCCTTCGCGGACCGCGCCGCGGATGGTCTTGTCGTCCACGTCGGTGAGGTTCATCACGAACCGCACCTGGTAGCCCCGGTACTCCAGGTACTTGCGGACCAGGTCGCTGAAGAAGAAGGTGCGCAGGTTGCCGATGTGCGGCGGCGCGTACACCGTGGGCCCGCAGGTGTACATCCCCACTTTTCCTTCCTCGATGGGGACGAACTCTTCCTCGCGTCGCGTAAGGGTGTTGTAGAAGCGGAGCGGCATCGTTTTCCGTCCTGAGCTCGCAGTCGATGGATGCGCGCGGGCGCCGGGCGCCCGTGCCGGGTGGCCGTGTCTAGCGAAGGGCCGACCTACATCGCCTGCTACTCGTCATCGTCGCCTGCGGGGGAAGGATGGAAGGACGACATGCCCTCGGGCGGCTGCGTGCCGCCCATGCGCGTGGGGAGCAGCGCGGGGAAGGGCGCGGGCTGCTGCCCCTCTCCCCAGTACACCGTCTGGTGCGGAAAGGGGATCTCGATCCCTTCCCGGTCGAAGCGCACCTTGATGCGCCGCCGCAGCTCGCGCGCGACGTCCCACTGCTTGAGCGGCAGCGTCTTGGCCATCACGCGGATGGTGACCGCCGAGTCCGCCAGGTTCTCGATTCCCGGCACCTCCACCGGCTCCACCAGCAGCGGCCGCCACTGCTCGTCCTGGTACAGCTCGTCGCCCACCTCGCGAAGCACGCCCATCACGCGGTCCGGGTCCTCGCGGTACGCCACCCCCACGTCCAGCACCACCCGCGCCCACGAGCGGGTGAGGTTGCTCACCTTCTTGATCTCGCCGTTGGGGACGATGTGCACCACCCCGTACACGTCGCGCAGCACCACGACGCGCAGCGACATCTGCTCCACCGCGCCGCTCACCCCTTCGATGCGGATGACGTCGCCCACGCCGAACTGGTTCTCGAAGAGCATGAACAGGCCGCTGATCACGTCCTTCACCAGCGACTGCGCGCCGAACGAGACGGCCAGCCCCACCACGCCCGCGCCGGCCAGCAGCGGCCCCAGCTGCACCCCCAGGGCGTTGAGCGTCATGAAGAGGAACATCACGACGATCAGCACCACGCCCACGCTGCGCAGCAGGCTCAGCAGCGTGCGGGTGCGCTGCACCTGCGGCGGAAGGGCAGCGCCGGCGCCGGCCTGGGAGGTGAGGTGCCGGTCGATGCGCCGCAGCACCAGCTTGAGCGCCCAGTACGCCAGCCAGGCGACCACGAAGGCGCCCAGGATGCGCCCGCCGGTCTCGGCCAGCACGTCCTGGTTCAGGCGATCGAGGATCTGGCGGACGATGGCGTCGGCGTCGCCCTGGATCATCGGCGCGGCGTCGGTACGATCAGGTGATCAAGGCGCAAACCGATGCCGAACGTAGGCCCCGCGACGGGGCACGGTCAACCCCTGAAACAACGACAGAAAGGCCTCACACTGAGTCAGCGGAGTCAGCGGAGGAAAACTCCGTTGACTCCGCCGACTCCGTGTGAGGCTCCGTTTCCGGAATCGCCGGGAGATTACCGCGGCACGCGCAGCTCGTGATGCGTGGCGGATGGGCGGCTGCCCGCGGTGACGGGGTGGCGGCGGCCGCGCGTGTGCGCTACAGCGTCCTGATGTACGCGATCACCGCGTCGTGCTGATCCGCCGACAGCCCGCTGTACGCGTCGCGCGCGGCCGCCGCCTCGCCCCCGTGCTGGTAGATCGCCTGGTTGAGGGTGGTCGCGCGCCCGTCGTGCAGGTAGACCCTCATGTGCCGCGCGCCCATCAGCGGCTCGGTGCGGAACTCCGTGGGACCGGCGTTCCCCAGGCAGATGTCGCCCAGTTGCGGACCCATGTCGTGCAGCAGGAAGTCGCTGAACGGGCGGACGGTCCTCCCGTTGAGCGAAGGGATGGACGACACGGTGGTGTACACCTCCGGCGTGTGGCAGCTGGTGCACCCGATCGAATCGAACAGCGCCTCTCCCCACAGCTCCGCCGTGGTGTTGGGAACCGTCGACGGCGGCGGGGCCAGGAACCGGACGAAGGCGTTCAGGGTGTCCAGACCGGCGCTATTCATCTCAAAGATCGAGTCGGGCACCGGGTCCACGCTGGCGGGGATGGAGTCGCCGCCGATCACCCAGCTGCCGACCCTGTTCTCCTGCGTGAACAGGGGGTTCGTGATCCCCATCTCGTTCAGCAATGCACCGGCGTTGAAGCCGTCCAGGCCCGTACCCGCCGCCTTGCGCCCGAAGCGCCCGACCACGCCTCCCACCATGTGCGCACGCCCCGAGATCCCGTCGCCGTTGGCGTCGTTGGGGTCCGCGCGCGCCAGGATGGCTGCGTCGGGGATTGCCGCGATTAGCCCGAGGCCGAACAGGTCGGTGGTCGTGCGCTGGGCGAGCTGGTGCTGCCCCGAGGGGAGCGGCTCGGTGGTGAAGTAGGGCTGCAGCAGGCTCGTCACCGAGTCCTGTCTCACGAAGCCGCCGTGGATGGCCAGCGTGCTGCAGCTCGCGTCCGCGTTCAGCCGTGTGAAGTGGGTCTCCAGGCCGTCGCCGGCACCGCCGAATACACTGTCTGTCCCGTCGTCGTCGTCGTGGCATGCGGCACATGAGCGGGCGTTGAAGGTGGGCCCCAGCCCCTCTTGTTTGGTGAACTGCACCTGAAACAGATATTTCCCGCGCCTGAACATGTGCATCTCTATGTTGCTGAGCCCTGGAAGCGGGTCGCCCAGCCGGCCGTTGGCGGCCGGGGCCTCCAGCTCGTCGCGCCGGGGGTCGCCGGGCGCGGTGGGCCGCGGCTCGTCGGTGCACGCGGCCAGCAGCAGCAGGGGTATGAACGCAACGATGGACGGGACGAGACGGAGCATGCTTCCCCCTCGCGTGGGCGTGGACGTCGCCAGAGATCTCTGCCCGGGCGCCCCGCTCGAACCCCACCGGGCGCCACGTCCCACGGTACGTCGCCTGAGGATCGATGTCAACGTTTTTAGTCGCTTACTGCGCGCCGCCTTGCCGGCGCCAATCGCGGAGTCAACGGAGTTTGGAGTTTGTTTCCTCCGCCGACTCCGCTGGCTCCGCGTGAGGCTTCTTTTCCGGAATCGCTAGCTGATTACCGCAGCACGCGCAGCTCGTGGATGCGCCAGGCGCCGTCCTCCCACACCGCGCCCACGTAGACGATGGACGACAGCGTGTCCGACACGCCCCGCGGCCGCGCGATCCAGGTCAGCTCGCCGAAGCCGCGCAGCGGCGTGCCGCCGGAGATGGTGACGCGGGTGGCGCGCACGCTCACGTTCTCGCGCTCGCCGAAGAGGCGGCGCAGCGCGGCGGCGGCGTTGCGCGGCTGCACCTCGCCCGGCCCCTCGCCGATCAGGTCCAGCAGGATGCGCCCGTCCGGCGGCGCCAGCTGCACGATGGCGTCCGCGTTGCCGTCCGCCCACAGGCGGGCGACGTTCGCGACGAACGGTGCCAGCGGCGACGCCTCCTGCTGCGCCGCCGCCCCGCGCGGGGCCAGCAGCGCCAGCAGCAGCGCCA
>DASTNU010001134.1:0-4978 GCA_035720605.1 Longimicrobium sp.
CGTCATCCACCCCGCCCAGGGCGACGACGCGGGCGGCGGTGGAGGGGAGCTGATCGCGCAGGTGGGGGAGGGTGAGGACGACGGCGGCATCCGCGTCCTCCAGCATGAAGGCCAGTCGCTCCGCGGGATAGGCGGGATCCAGCGGCAGGTAGGCGCCGCCGGATTTGAGCACCGCCAGCAGCGCGGCCAGCAGCTCCGCCGTGCGCTCCAGGTGGATGCCCACGCGCGCCTCCGGGCCCACGCCGAGCGCGCGGAGCCGGCGCGCCAGGCGCTCCGCCCGCGCGTCGAGCTCGGCGTAAGTGACCGTCGCATCTCCGTCGATCACCGCGACCGCGTCCGGCGTCCGCGCGGCCTGCTCCTCGAAGAGGGTATGGATGCAGGTGTCCGCGAAGGCGCGCTCCGTCCGGTTCCACGCCCGCAGCACCTGCTCGCGCTCCGCCTCGTCCAGCAGGGAAAGCGTGGAGATGCGCGCGTCCGGGTGCGCCACCGCCGCCTCCAGCAGCCGGCGGTAGTGCCCCACCATCCGCTCCACCGTGTCGCGGTCGAAGAGGTCCGCCGCGTAGTCGATGGTGCCGGTGATCCCCTCCTCGCGCTCCCAGAAGAGGAACTCCAGGTCGAAGCGCGCCGTCCCGGACTCGGTCGGCACGATCTCCATCCGCACGCCGGGAAGGCGCAGCTCCGCCGGCGAGGCGTTCTGCAGCGCAAAGAGCGTCTGGAAGACGGGGGCGTGGCTCAGCGAGCGGTCCGGGTGCAGCGCCTCCACCAGCCGCTCGAAGGGCAGCTCCTGGTGCTGGTACGCGCCCAGCGCCGTGTCCCGCACGCGGTGCAGCAGCGTGGCGAAGTCGGGGTCTCCGGAAAGGTCGGCGCGCAGCGGCAGCGTGTTGACGAAGAAGCCGATCAGCCCCTCCGTCTCCGCCCGCGTGCGCCCCGCCACCGGCGAGCCCACGACGACGTCCTCTTCCCCCGACCACCGCCCGAGCAGCACCTGGAAGGCGGCCAGCATCACCATGAACGGCGTGGCGCCCTCCCGCCGCGCCAGCGCGCGCACCCCCTCCGCCAGCGCGTGCGGCAGGGTGACGCGAAGACGGCCGCCGCGGTGGCTCTGCACCGCGGGGCGCGGGCGGTCCGCGGGGAGCTCCAGCACGGCGGAGGCGCCGTCCAAGGCGCGCGTCCACCACGCCAGCTGCTCCGCCAGCCGCTCCTCCGTCCAGTGCTCGCGCTGCCACGCGGCGAAGTCCGCGTACTGCAGCGGCAGCGGCTCCAGCGGTGACGGCGCGCCGCGCGAGAACGCCTCGTACAGCGCCCCCAGCTCGCCGAAGAGCACCCCCAGGCTCCACCCGTCGCTCACCACGTGGTGCATCGCCAGCACCAGCACGTGCTCGTCGTCCGCCAGGCGGAGGAGGCGGGCGCGGAAGACGGGGCCGGCGGCCAGGTCGAAGGGGCGGCGGATCTCGTCGTGGACGATGCGGCGCGCCTGCTCCTCCCGCGCTTCGCCGGGGAGGGCGGAGAGGTCGTCCGCGGGGAGGTGGAAGGCGCCGGCGGGAAGGACGACCTGCTCGGCCTCGGCGCCCTCCTCCGCGCGGATGACGCTGCGCAGCGACTCGTGGCGGCGCACCACCTCCGCCAGGGCGCGCTCCAGCGCGGCGGCGTCCAGCGCGCCGTGCACCCGCAGCGCCAGCGGCGAGTTGTACAGCGCGCCGGGCTCGAGTCGATCGAGGAACCACAGCCGCCGCTGCGCGAAGGAGAGGGGCGCACGCCGCGCTCCCCGGCGGACGGGGGCGCTGGCGGCCTGCTGCTTCTCGCGCTGCAGCCGCAGCTCCACCAGCCGGCGCGCCTCGGGGGGAAGCGCGGCCAGCCGGCTCTCCAGGTCATGCATGCTGCGTCTCCTCGTCCGCCAGCAGCCGCGCCAGCTCGCCGGCGTCCATCCCCTCCACCTCCTCCAGCAGCCGCAGGGTGGCCTCGCGCTCCATCCGCTCCACGGTCCCCGCCAGCCCCGCGACGGTGGGCGCCTCGAAGAGGGCGCGCACCGGCAGCTCCACCTGCAGCGCCTTGCGCATCCGCGAGACGACGCGGGTGGCCAGGAGCGAGTGCCCGCCCAAGTCGAAGAAGCCGTCGTGCACCCCCACCTGCTGCACCCCCAGCACGTCCGCCCAGATCCCGGCGATGGTAGCCTCCAGCGGCGAGCGCGGCGGCTGGTACGCCGTTTCCAGCGCGGGGCGGTCGTCGTCCGGCGCGGGAAGGGCGCGGCGGTCCACCTTGCCATTGGGGTTGAGCGGCAGCCGGTCCAGCACCACGAACGCAGCGGGGACCATGAAGTCCGGCATCCCCCGCCGCAGGTGCGCCCGCAGCGCCGGCACCAGCGCCCGCGCCCCCGTCTCGCGCGCCGGCTCGCTGGCGTACGCGGCCGCGTCCAGCGGCGCCTCGTCCTCCGGGAAGGCGCCGGCCGGCTCGTCGCCGCCGCCGCGCCAGAAGAGGGCGTCGAAGCGTCCGTCCCCGGCCGCGGACCAGCGCAGCCGCACCCCGTTGCCCAGCGCCTCCGCCAGGCGGAAGACATCCTCCGGGTCGAGGGCGGCCTCAGCCGCCGCGCGGCAGGCGGCGCGCAGCTCGGCGGCGGTGAGGGGGTGAGGGGATGAGGGAGTGAGGGCGTCATCCTCCAGCAGGCGCGCGGCCTCCACGCCGTCCGCGACGCGCGCGTTGGGGATGCCGCGGACGGCCAGGGAGGCGACCTCCCCGGACTCCAGCGCGCGGCGGACGCGGTCCATCGACATCCGCTGCCGGTCCCAGTCCAGCCACAGGACGTCGGGAGATGCCGGCGTCCCGGGAACCAGGTGCAGCACCGCCTCCCAGCGCCAGCGCGTCATCTCGGTGGGGGCGCGGCCGCGCTTGAGGTGCACCTGCACCCGGCCGATGGCGGGGATGCGCCGGCGGAGGGCGGTGAAGAAGGCGGGGTCCAGCAGCAGCTCCTTCTCCTCCTCCACCGCCCGCGCCACCCGCTGGCGCAGCTCGCCCGGCGGCAGGTCGTCCGGGGCGCGGAACAGCTCCACCGAGGCGCCGAACGCCCGCAGCAGCGGGAGCGAGCGCAGGTCGCCCAGCAGGATGCGCCCGCCGGGGGCCAGCACCCGCGCGGCGCCCTCGATCACCCGCGCCAGGTACTCCGCGTCCGGGAAGTACTGGACGACGGAGTTCAGGACCACCGTGTCGAACGAGCCCGGCTCCATCCCGGCGAAGTCGTCCGCCGCGCGATGCAGGAGGGTGAGGGGGGTGGCGACGGGGCGGCGCTCCAGCCCGCGGCGCAGCGACGACAGCACCGTCGCGGAGAAGTCCGTCGCCACGTACGCCTCGCAGAGCGGCGCCACGCGGTGCAGCAGCAGCCCGGTGCCGCAGCCGATCTCCAGCACGCGCCGCGGGCGCAGGGCCAGGATGCGGTCCACCGTGGCGTCCACCCACTCCCGCATCTCCTCCGCGGCGTAGGGCGCGCCGGTGTAGCTGCTGTTCCACCCGGAGATGTCGAACGTGGGATCGGCGGCGGAGGCGGCGGCGTAGGTCTCGTCGAACAGCTCCTCCCACTCGCCCACCTGCGCCGCGGCATCGTCCCCTTGCGGTGCGCCGGGCCCGTCGGCGGGGACCACGTACGCCACCAGCCGCCGCTCGCCCGCCACGTCCTCGCGCGGAACGACGACGGCGTCGGCGACGCGCGGGTGCCCGCGCAGGGCGGCCTCGATCTCCCCCGGCTCCACGCGAAAGCCGCGGATCTTCACCTGCTGGTCCACGCGCGCCAGGAACTCCAGCCTCCCGTCCCCCCGCATCCGCACCCGGTCGCCGGTGCGGTACAGGCGCGCGCCGGGCACGCCGCCGAACGGATCGGGGACGAAGCGCTCCGCGGTGAGCCGCGGCCGGCGCACGTAGCCCAGCGCCAGGCCGTCCCCGCCCACGAACAGCTCGCCGGGAACGCCGGGGGGCACCAGGCGCAGCGCCGGGTCCAGCACGTACGCGGTGGCGTTGGCGATGGGGCGGCCGATGGGGAGGGACGCCGACTCCAGGTCCTCCAGCCGGACGTCGTGGGTGGTGGTGAAGACGGTGTTCTCGGTGGGGCCGTAGCCGTTCATCACCCGCAGCGACGGAAAGCGCTCCAGCACCCGCCTGACGTGCGCGGGGGAGACGACGTCGCCGCCGGTCATCAGGTGGCGCAGCCCCCCCAGGGCGTCCAGGTGCTCGTCCACCAGCTGGTGAAAGAGGCTGGAGGTGAGCCATACGTGGGTGACGCGGTGCTCCACCAGCGCCGCCGCCACCCCCTCCAGCGACGGCGCCTCCGGCGGATGGACGACCATCCGCCCCCCGTTCAGCACCGCCGGCCACAGCTCCAGCGTGTACGCGTCGAAGGAGAGCGGCGCGATCTGCAGCCACACCTGCTCCGGGCCGTAGTCGGCGTGGTCGGTGCCGCGCACCAGGCGCGCCACGCCGCGGTGCGGCACGGCCACCCCCTTGGGCCGGCCGGTGGAGCCGGAGGTGAACGACACGTACGCCTCCGCGTCCGCCGTCACCGCGGGGAGATCGGCGTCGGGCGCGTCGAACGCAGCGTCCGCGGCCAGCGAGACCACGGGGCCGGCGAACGCGGCCAGCGAATGCGGCACCTCGTCGCGGACCACCAGGACGGCGACCGCGGCGTCCTCCAGCATCCCGGCCATCCGGTCCGCTGGGTAGGCGGGGTCCAGCGGCACGTACGAGGCGCCGGCCCGGAGGATGGCGAGGGTGGCGACGGGCGCCTCCAGCGACCGCTGCAGGGCCATCCCGACGCGGTCCCCCGCCTTCACCCCGGCGGCGACCAGCCGCCGCGCCAGCGCGCCGGAGCGCGCGTCCAGCTCCCCGTAGGTCATCGCCTGGCCGCGGTAGACCAGGGCGACGGCGTCGGGCGTGGCGGAGGCGTGCTCCGCGAAGAGCGCGTGGATGGTCGCGTCGCGCGGATAGAGGCGGGCGGTCC
>DASTNU010001135.1:0-11642 GCA_035720605.1 Longimicrobium sp.
ACCCCTTCACCCCTTCACCCCTTCACTCCATCCCCGCATCACTCCATCCATCCCTTTACCGCCAGCCACGTTACGCCCACGCGGCCCACGGCGATTCCTTGTACGCACCTGGCTCATCCGCTATCTTTTCCCGAATTCCCCCGCAGCCGGCCGCGCACGCGCAGTCGGTGCACGGCTGTTCGTCCCCATGCCCGTTTCATGGCAAGCCCAGCCAAGCTGAAAGACCAGGCCCGCGCCGCCGAGAACCGCGGACAGTGGACCGAGGCCGTCATCCTGTACCGGGAGCTCCTGGAGGAGAACCCGGGCGAGGAGGCGGACATCGCCCTCTGGAACCGGGTGGGCGACCTGCACCTGCGCCTGACCGAGACCGAGCGGGCGGTGGAGGCGTACGAGCGCGCCGTCGCCGCGTACGCCGAGAGCGGGCTGTACAACAACGCCATCGCGCTCTGCCGCAAGATCCTGCGGCTGGTGCCCGGGCGCGGCGCCGTCTACCTGAAGCTGGGGCAGATCAGCGCCGCCGCCGGGTTCCTGGCCGACGCGCGCCAGAACTTCCTGGAGTACGCCCAGCGGATGAAGCGGGCGGGGAACGTGGACGCCTCGTTCGAGGCGCTGCGCGAGTTCGCGGACCTTTCCCCGGAAGACACCGACGTCCGCAAGCTGCTGGCGGACCAGCTGGTGGCACAGGGGCGCAAGGAGCAGGCGGTGGAGCAGCTGCGCGTGCTGCTGGGCGCGCACCTGCAGCGCGGCGACCAGGCCGCCGCCGACGCCGTGCGCGAGCAGATCCACGCCGTGGCGCCGGACGCGGACGACACGCCGCTCATCCGCAGCCGCAGGACCGCGCTGGACGACTTCAGCGCCGCGCTGCACGACGGCGAGTTCAATCCCTCGGCTTCCGCCGGGCTGGACATGGGTTCCACGGTGGAGCCGAGGGACGTGGAGGTGGCCCCCGTGGCGGGGCTGGAGACCACCTCGCTGGGCGAGGCGGACGGCGTGGTCCCGCTGGACGGGCTGGAGTCCACCTCGCTGGTGGAGGAGGCGCCGCCCGCCCGCGGCGCGAAGAAGCCCACGGCACCGCCGGACGTGGCCGGCGACGAGCACGAGCCGCTGGACCACCTGCTGGACGGCGACGACGCGGACGACGGCGAGCTGCCGCTGCTGGTGGACGCGGACGAGTTCGCGGACGACGACGCGGGGGAGGCGGGCGAGCTGCCGCTCATCGGCTTCGACGACGAGCCGGTGCGCCCCGCGCCCCGCGGAGGGCGCCGCCGCGCGCAGGAGCCCGTCTTCGAGGCCGGGCCGGACCGCCTGGAGGAGCTGCGCTCGCACGTGGCGGCCGTGCCGGAGGACGCGGCGTCGCGCGAGGAGCTGGTGCGCGAGCTGCGCGCCCGCGGGCTGGGCCACGAGGTGCCGGAGGTGCTGGAGGCGGCGCACCGCTCGCTGGCGGCCAAGGGGATGTACTTCGAGGCGGTGGCGCCCATCACCGCGCTCATCGGCCTGCGCCCGGACGACGGCATCCTGCTGCAGAAGCGGGTGGAGTACGCGTTCCGCAGCGGCCGGCCGGAGCCGCAGGTGGAGGCGTACCTGGACCTGGGACGCCACCTGGCCCGGCACGGGCAGGAGGGCAAGGCGGCCGCCGTCTTCAAGCGCGTGCTGGAGCTGGACCCGCACAACGTGGAGGGGCGCGCCGCCGCCGCGCAGATCGCCCCCGCGCTGCGCAACGTGCCGCCCATCCCCACGCCGCAGCCCGAGCCCGCGGCCCCCGCGCCTCCGCAGCCGCCCGCGGGCGACTACGTGGACCTGGGCGCGCTGATCCTGGACGACGGGCAGGAGGGCGAGCCCACCACCCGCTTCGTGGTGGAGGAAAAGGAGCCCAGCGGCGACGAGGATAGGGACTTCGCCGAGATGCTGGCGCACTTTCGCCAGAAGGTGGCGGAGAACATCGACGTGGAGGACAACGCCAGCCACTACGACCTGGGCGTGGCGTTCATGGAGATGGGGCTGGTGGACGAGGCCATCGCGCAGTTCCAGGTGGCGCTGCGCGGCGGGGCCAACCCGCTGGCCACGCTGGAGCTGCTGGGCCAGTGCTTCGTGGAGAAGGCGCAGTACCCGGTCGCCGGGCGCGTGCTGGACCGCGCCCTCAAGCTCCCCGGCATCGCGGACGGAGACCTGGTCGGCGTCCTGTACCTGCTGGGCCGCGTGGCGGAGGGCACGGAGCAGCCGGAAACGGCGATGGAGTTCTACGAGCGCGTCGTGTCCGTGGACATCCGCTTCCGGGACACGGCCCAGCGCCTGGAGCGGCTGAGGGTGAACGGGTGATGGGGTGAACGGGTGAAGAAGGACGCCTTTCCGCCGCGTTGTCGCCAACGGCCCTGGGGACCACCGGCCCCGGTACCACGGGCCAAAGCCCGCGGCTGGAACGGCCACAAGCCCGGCCCTGGCTCGCCGGAGGCTCGCCAGACCGGGCTTCGATACGGGGTGTATCAGGTGAAGCCCCGTTCGGCGACGCGTCAGTGGCGCCGGGACGGGGCTTGCGGCGGTTCCAGCCGCGGGTTTCAACCCGCGGTGCGGGCGCCCGTCACCCCGTCACCTTTTTGACAGCCGCAGGCCCGCAGCATAGAATCCCGCGACTCCAAAAGCCCAGCGACCGCACCAGCGCGATGACCGTCCGCACCGCCGTACCGCATCTCGACGACATCCAGGCCCCCATCCGGGAGCGCCTCGACACCGTCGTGGACGAGATCCGGCGCATCGTGGTCTCGGACTTCGCGCCGGTGGAGACGGTCAACGAGTACCTGATGAAGATCCGGGGCAAGCTGTTCCGCCCCGGGCTGGTGCTGCTGTGCGACGAGCTGGAGGGCCGCCCCACGCCGCAGGCGGAGACGCTGGCCGCCATCATCGAGCTCGTCCACCTGGCCACGCTGGTGCACGACGACGCGGTGGACCACTCGGTGCTGCGGCGGGGAATGCCCACGGTGAACGCGCTCTGGAGCCACCAGGTCGCCATCATCATGGGCGACTACCTCTACACGCGCTCGCTCACCGAGATCACCCGCCTGGGCCGGCTGGAGCCCATCCAGGTGCTGGCCCACGCCGCCAACGACATGACGGTGGGCGAGATGCGGCAGCTCTCGTCGCACGACGCGCTGCACTTTTCCGAAGACGACTACTACCGGCTGATCGACAGCAAGACGGCGTCGCTGATGGCCGCGGCGTGCGAGCTGGGCGCCATCACCGGCGCGCCGCGCTTCCGCGCGCAGGTCAGGATGTTCGGCCGGCAGCTGGGGCTGGCGTTCCAGATCGCCGACGACCTGCTGGACTACACCGCCGACAGCGCCGTCACCGGCAAGCCCACCGGGCTGGACCTGCACGAGCACAAGGTGACGCTGCCGCTGATCGCGGTGCTGCCGCTGCTGAGCCGGGCCGAGCGGGCGCGGGTGGACGCGCTGTTCGCGGACCCCGAGCCCGACGAAGAGGCGATCGCGGGGGTGGTGGAGGTGGTGCGGGCGCGCGGCGGGCTGGAGTTCGCCCGCGAGCGGGCGCTGGAGTGCGCCGGCCGCGCCGCCGACGCGCTGGACGGGCTGCCGGAGGGTCCCGCGCTGGACGCCCTGCGCGACGGCATCGTCTACGCCGTGGAACGGCAGCGCTGACGCGCGCAGGGGCGGCACCCGTCTTGCCTGCGGGCGGGACGGACGCCGGACGACCACAAGCTGAACGGGCTGGGAGGTGAGATGAGCGTAGGCGGACGCCGGCGCGCGGGCCGGGTGCTCGTGGTGGTGCTGATCGGGCTGCTGCTGGGGGCGCTGCTGTCGGAGCTGGCCATGCGGTTCATGCCCGACAGCACGGCGCGCACCTTCTTCACGACCTCCGTGGCCGCGGCGTTCGGCCCGCTGGTCATCGACCTGGTGGCGGTGGGCTTCACCATCGGCCCGCTGGTGCTGCGGCTGGACTTCCTGAGCGTGCTCGGCGTCCTGGTCGTCGCCCTGGCCGTGCGTACCTGGCTGTAGCTCCGCCGCATCCTCATCGATCGAAAAAGCCCTCTCCCGCCGCGCGTGGGGAGAGGGCTTCGTGCACGGGCTGATGACGGCAGTTCAAACGCCGAGGTCGCAAGGGAGAAAAGAGCGGACGCAGAGAATCCGGATCAGCCCTGTGTGATTATGAGTGTGTTTAGACCAGCTTGACCGCTTGGTTTCCTGAGGGAGGCGCCGCGCCGAACCCTCTGCTGCGCAAGCACTCTGGCGCCGACCGAAGGATCTGGCCGGCAGAACGAAGGGGCTGGATCACGACTCGGGGTCTGGCCTCGTCGTGTCCGGGAGTAGATCCTTCGGTCGCGCGCAACCGGTTGTGGATCTTCGGCTTCGCCGCGTGCGCTCCCTCGGGAAAGCAAGCGCTCGTGTCAGCAGCTCGGAACCGTGAACACGCCCTGAGTGCCTGATGACGAGAGAAGTCCCGCCTCCCAGGAAGGAAGCGGGACTTCTCCGTCATTCCGCCGGGCGGGAGAGGATCAGCTCGCGCGGGCGGCGTTGCGGGCCTGCAGGCGGGCGCGGTTGTCCTTGATGTTGGCGTCCTGGCGCACGTTGGCCAGCCACTGGCCGAACAGGTCCTGCTGCAGCTGGCGCATCGCCTCCTGGCGCAGCGACGCCTTCTGCTGCTCGAAGGTGCGCCGGTCCGCGGCCGTGCGGGCCGTGGGACGCACCAGGAACACGCCCGCCGGCGTCACCGCCACGGGGCCCACCTGGCCCACCGGCGTGCCGAACGCCGCGCCCACCGCCGAGTTGGCCTGGCCCAGCACCGCGTTGGGCTCCACCCGGGTGAACGGCCCGGCGCGCTGCACCGTGAGCCCCCGCGCCTGCGCCACCTGCTCCAGCGTGCGGCCGCCGCGGATCTCCGCCAGCATCTTCTCCGCCTCCACGCGGCCGGCCTCGCGGCGCTTTTCGTACACCAGCTGCTGGCGGATGGCGGGCGTGGCCTCGGCCAGCGGGGTGTCGCCCGCGGGGTGGTAGCGCTCCAGCTCCACCAGGTACAGCGCGTCCGACGTCTCCAGCACGTCGCTCACCCGCTCGCCGGCGTCGCCGGCGTTGGTCTCTTCGCGCGCCCAGTTCACCGCCGCCATCGCCGGGCCCACGCCGGGGATCATGGGGGCGCTGGCGCTCACCTCAATCCCCTCGCGGAAGGTGACGTTGGGCTGCCCCTGCGCCGCCGCCTTCAGCCCGCGGCTGCGCGCCGCGTCGGCGATGCGGTCCAGCTGCGTCTCCAGCCGCTCCAGGTCGGCGTCGTTCTTCTCGAAGCCGAACAGGATGTGGCGGGCCGTCACCTGGTCGCCGGTGCGCTCGTCCACCTTTACCAGGTGCACGCCGAACTGGGTGACCAGGGGCTCCGACACCTGCCCCACCGGCAGCGAGAAGGCCACCGAGTCGAACGCCGCCACCATCTGGCCGCGCCCGAAGGTCCCCAGGTCGCCACCCTGCTCCTTGTTGCTCTCGTCGGTGGAGTACATCCGCGCCATCTCGGCGAAGTCGGCCCCGCCCACGATCTCCTGCCGCACCTCGCGGGCGCGCTGCATGGCCGCCTGGCGGTCCGCCTCGGTGATGGTGAGGGGGATGTACGCCACCTTCACGCGCGCCCCCTCGGTGCGGCGAAAGCGGTCGCGGTTGTCGTCGAAGTACCGCCGCACCTCGGCGTCCGTCACCGCCGGGTCGCGGGGAACCAGCTTCTGCAGGTCCAGCTGCAGGTAGTCCACCGTGGCGGTCTCGGTGCGGTCCTGGAACGCGCGCCACAGCTCCGCGTCGGTGATGTAGCGGCCGGCGATGAGCTGGCGGGCCAGCTTTTCCCGCGGCAGCTGCTCGCGGAAGTACTGCTCCAGCTGCACGAACATGCTGGCCGGCGCCTGGGGGCCGGCCAGGAACTGGCGGTACTTGTTGATGTCGAACTGGCCGTTGGTGAGGAAGATCTCCTCCTGGGACACGCCCGGGGCCGGCAGGTTGCGGGCGGCCCACACGATCTCGCGGTCGCTCACGCGAATGCCGCGGCGCGACAGCTCCTGGCGGATGAGCGCCTCGGTGACCATCTGGTCCCAGGCCTCTTCCTGGATGCGGCGGGCCATCTCGTCCGTCACCTCGCCCTGCTGCTGGGCCTGCTGGTACAGCGCGTTCGCCCGCTCGTCGTAGGCCACCGCGGAGATCGGCGTGCCGTTCACGCTCCCGGCGTTCCCCGGGCCGCCGATCGTCCCGCCGCCCAGCGCGTCCATGCCGATCTCGAAGACCATCCAGCCCAGGAAGAACAGCATGAGCACCGGCACGATGATCTTGCCGGCGGTGGAGCGGATCATCTGCATCATCATAGGAGAAACGAGCTCCGCGTGGGACGGAGCGCGCGGCGGGCGCTCCGGCTGAGAGTTGCCGTCAGAAACGCTTTGGAAAGCGGGAAGTGAAGCGGCCAAAGATATTTAGAGCGCCGCGCGCACGCAACCCGCACCCCCGCGCGGGGTGTTGTTGACAGTCGTTGCGCGCGAGATTTAAGTTGCACCCCCTGTCGCCCCAGCCTTGCCCCGGCTTTTCCCGCGCACGGTTCACCCGTCATGGCAGACCTTTCCCCCGAGCTCGCGGCCAGGATCCAGGCGCTCGAGACCAGCTACGCGGACAACCCCGGGCGCTACTTCGTGGCGCTGGCCGGCGGCTGGCGCGAAGCGGGCGAGACGGGGAGGGCCGAGGAGATCCTGCGCGAGAACCTGAAGCGCTTTCCCGGGCTCTCCGCGCACGTGCTGCTGGGCCGCTGCCTGGCGGACCGGGGGGCGTACCAGGAGGCGGCCAACGAGTTCCACTACGTCCTCTCCATCGACGCGCAGAACCTGATCGCCCTGCGCACCCTGGCGGAGATGGCGGCCGCCGGCGGCCGGCGGGCGGAGGCGGAGCGCTGGTACAACGAGCTGCTGGCCGTCGACCCCATGAACGCCGAGGCCCGCGGCGCGCTGGCGGAGCTGGCCCGCGGCGGCGCCGACGCGGCCACCGCCGACCAGCCTGCGCAGGTGGGCACGGGGTGGGGCGGCGCGGCGGAGACGGCCCCCGCCGCCGGCGGCGCGGACGCGGGCGGGGCGGACGAGGACGACGCCGGGGAGTTCGGGATGATCGACCTCTCCACCTCCACCTCCGCCGCCGACGCGTCCGGCGCGGCGGGCGGCGACGCGGACGACTGGGGCGACCTGACGCTGGACATGCCCGCCGCGGAGGCGTCCGGCGCCGCTCCCGCGGGCGAGTTCGACGCCTTCGGCTTCGGAAGCGTGGAGCTGGGCGCGGACGCGGGCGACGAGACGGGCGGGGTGGAGGAGTGGCTGGCGGCGGACGCGCGGCAGGACCTGGGGCAGAGCGCGGCGGAGGACCGCGGCGCCCTGGCGCCCGAGCACGCGCCGGTCCCGGACGACGACGGCTCCGCGCCGGAGCTGACCTTCCTGGACGAAGACGAGGGGGACGCGGGGGACGAGCTCCCCCTGCTGGACACCGGCGCCGCTCCGGCCTTCCCCGCCTTCGCCGCGCCGGGCGAAGTCGGCTTCCCCACCTTCGACGCACCCGGGGATGCGCCCGCCGGGCTGCCCCCGTTCGCCTCCGCCCCGGAGCCGGAGGCGCAGGGCGAGCCCGTGGACCACGAGGTGGACGCGGAGGTGGTGACGGAGACGATGGCGGAGCTGTACGCTGCGCAGGGGCTGCTGCAGCAGGCGGCGGACGTCTACCGCGAGCTCATCCGCCAGCGCGGCGCGGAGCCGGCGCTGGTGCGGCGGCTGGGAGAGATCGAGGCCCGCCTGGGCCCCGCCGCCGCCGCGGACGCGGCGGACGAGACGCCGGACTGGCTCGCCTCCGTGGACGCCTTCGCCGGCGGCGCGGCGGCCGGCGAGGTGGATGCTCCCGCCGACGCGTTCGCGGCGCCCGCCCCGGCCGGCGGCCTGGGGGCTGCGGAGCCGGGGGACGCGTTCGCGGATTCCTTCGCGGGCGGCTTCGGCGGCGGGGCGGAAGAGGCGGAGCCCGCCGCTTCGGACCGCGAGCCGTGGGAGGCGCCCGCGGTCCGCGAGACGGAGCCCGTCGGCTTCGACCTGATCGTGGTGGAAGAGGGCGACGGGGTGGTGCCCGCGCCGCCGGAGGTGGTGGCGGACGTGAGCGCCGACTGGGCGATCGCCGCCGCGCCGCTGGGAGAGCAGGAGGAGGAGGCGGTGGAGACCGCCGCGCCCGCCGCCGCCGGGCAGGGCGCGACGGTGCGCGCCTACTTCGCCGGCCTGCTCGGCTGGCAGGCGGGCGGGGCCGCATCGGCCGCCGCTCCGCCGCCCGACGTGGAGGAGCCGGCGTACGAGGCCCCGTCCGCGCCCGCGGAGCCGGAGACGGACGAGGAGCCGTGGGCGGAGACCCCCGCCGCGCCCCTGGAGGCGCCGCCGGCCCACGAGCCCGCCGCGGACGACGAGCCCTGGGCCGCACCGGCCGCGGAAGCCCCGGCGGACCAGCCCCCCGCCGCGGAAGAGGACCCGTGGGCCGCGCCCGCCGCGGAAGCCCCGGCGGACCAGCCCTCCGCCGCGGAAGACGAGCCGTGGGCCGCCCCCGCAGGCGAAGCGCCGGCGGACCAGGGGCCGGCGGACTCCGGCGAGATTCCGCTGATGGACCTGGACGACGAGCCCTGGGCGGAGGCGCCGCGCCCGCCGGCCCCGGTGGACATCGGCGACTTCACCCTTTCCGACGAGATCGCCGCGCCGCCCGCGGACGCCGCCCCTGCGGAGGCCCCGGCCGGGTCCGCCGCGGCCTCGGACGAGGAGCCGCTTCCCTGGGAGCTGCCGGCAGAGCCCGCCGCGACTCCCGCGCCGGCGGAGCCTTCGGGGCCGGAGCCGAGCCCGTTCTCGTTCGAGGACTTCTTCTCCGGCACGCCCCCTGCGGCGCCCGCCGCGTCTCCGGAACCGGAGTCGGAGCCGGAGCCCGCCGCCGAGCCCGAGCCGGAGATGCCGGCCGACTTCACGCCGAGCGCGGCCTTCGAGCCCGTGCCGGAGCCGCCCGCGGCGCCGGTTCCGCCCGCCGCGCCTCCGGCCGCCCCCGCTCCGCAGCAGGCGACGGCGGGCCAGGACGAGGAGGACGAGGACCTGGAGAGCTTCCAGGCGTGGCTGCAGAGCCTGAAGCGGTGAGGGTCGAGGTCATCCACGGGCCCAACCTGAACCTGCTGGGCAGGCGGGAGCCCGAGGTGTACGGCCGCGCCACGCTGGCCGAGATCGACCGGGCGGTGGAGAGCCTGGGGCGCGAGCTGGGGGTGGAGACGAGCGCCTTTCAGAGCAACCACGAAGGCGAGCTCGTGGACCGCGTGCAGGCGGTGGCGGAGGTGGCGGACGGCTTCGTGGTGAACGCGGGCGCGTACACCCACACCAGCATCGCCCTGGCGGACGCGCTGGCGGGAGTGGCGCGGCCGTACGTGGAGGTGCATCTTAGCAACGTTTTTGCCCGGGAGCGCTTCCGGCACCGGTCGTACCTGGCGGCCGGCGCCGTGGGCGTGGTCTCGGGCTTCGGCGTGAACAGCTACCTTCTGGGGCTGCGCGCGCTGGTGGAGCATTTGAAAAGAAGTGCCTAGTGCCGAGTGCCCAGTATCAAGTAACGGATCACTGGGCGCTTGAACCTGGGCACTGGGCACTGGAACGCTGACTCTGCAGTCGCACGAAAACAGGAGAATCCGTGGCTACGACGGCCGACTTTCGCAACGGCATGACCCTCAACGTGGATGGCACGCTGTTCACCATCCTCTGGTTCCAGCACCACAAGCCCGGCAAGGGCAACACCGTGGTGCGCAGCAAGCTGCGCAACGTCCTCACCGGCGCCGTGCTGGAAAGGACGTGGCGCGCCGGCGAGCGCGTGGAAGAGGTGCGGCTGGAGCACCGGCCCATGACGTACAGCTATACCGACGGGCACCTGTACCACTTCATGGACGCGCAGACCTACGACGACATCCCGCTCTCCGGCGACGTGATCGGCGAGGAGCAGCTCAAGTACCTCAAGGAGGGGATGGAGGTGGACGGGCTGGTGCACGGGGAAAAGGTGATCTCCGTGGAGCTTCCCTTCTTCGTCACCCTGCAGATCGTGGAGACGGACCCCGGCGTGCGCGGCGACACCGCCACCGGCGGCACCAAGCCCGCGAAGCTGGAGACGGGCGCCGTGGTGCAGGTGCCGCTGTTCGTCAACGAGGGCGACGTCATCCGCGTGGACCGGCGCGAGGACAAGTACATGGAACGGGCGAAATGATCGACCTGGACTTCATCCGCGGCCTCATCGAGGCGGTGGACGACAGCGGGATCGACTCGCTGGAGATCGCCCGCGGCGGCACCCGCATCCGCATCAACAAGACGCCGCCCCCGGCCCCCGTGGCCGCCGCCGCGCCCGCCGCGCTCCCGGCAGCCGCCCCCGTCGCCGCACCGGCTCCGGCCGCCGCGGGCGAGGCCGCCGCCGCGCCGGCCGCGGCGCCGCCGCCGAGCAACCTGGTGGAGATCAAGTCGCCCATGGTGGGCACCTTCTACCGCTCGCCGGCGCCCGAGGCGCCGCCGTACGTGGAGGTGGGGAGCCGCATCAACCGCGGGCAGACGCTCTGCATCCTGGAGGCGATGAAGCTGATGAACGAGCTTCCCGCCGACATCGCGGGCGTCGTCCGCGAGATCAGCGTGGAGAACGGCGAGCCGGTGGAGTACGGACAGGTGCTCTTCCGCATCGAGCCCGCGGAGTGAGCGTCACGGAAGGGGGCGCGGCGTCCGCGCAGGCGGGCGGCCGCGCCGAGTTCAACCTGCGCGACGCGCTGCAGGAGCTGGTGCGCCGCAACGGCAGCGACCTGCACCTCAAGGTGGGCCGCCCGCCGGTGCTGCGCATCAACGGCGAGCTGCTGGACACCGCGCTTCCCGTGCTGCGCCCGGACGACCTGAAGCGCTGCGCCGAGCAGACGCTCAGCCCGCGCCAGCGCGAGGAGTTCGCCGAGCGCAAGGAGATCGACTTCGCCATCGGCGTGCAGGGGCTGGGGCGGTTTCGCGCCAACATCTTTCAGCAGCGCGGCAGCTACGGGATGGCGTTCCGCTCCATCCCCTTCGAGGTGCCCGCCCTGGAGACGCTGGAGCTGCCCCCGGTGATGGGCGACATCGCCCTGTCGCCGCGGGGGCTGGTGCTGGTCACCGGCGTCACCGGCTCGGGAAAGAGCACCACGCTGGCGGCCATGCTGCGCCACCTGAACGAGCGCCGCTCCGTCAACATCGTCTCGGTGGAGGACCCGATCGAGTTCCTGCACCGCGACATCAAGGCCATCATCAGCCAGCGCGAGGTGGGAAGCGACACGCACTCCTTCCACGACGCGCTGCGGCACGTGCTGCGGCAGGACCCCGACGTCATCATGCTGGGCGAGATCCGCGACCGGCCGTCGATGGAGACGGTGCTCAAGGCCGCCGACACCGGGCACCTGGTGCTCTCGACCCTGCACACCACGGATGCGGCCCAGACCATCGGGCGCATCATCAGCTTCTTTCCGCCCCACCAGCACCAGGAGATCCGGGGAATGCTGGCCAACGCGCTGCGCGCGGTGGTCAGCCTTCGCCTCATCCCCCGGGCGGACCGCCCGGGGCGCGTTCCCGCGGCCGAGGTGCTGGTGAACACCGCCGCCAT
>DASTNU010001136.1:0-4375 GCA_035720605.1 Longimicrobium sp.
AGCAGCGCTTCGGCGCGCGCTACCGCCCGGCGAAGCGGCTGGAGGAGATGGCGCAGGGCGGCACGCTCTTCTTCCCCGACGACGCGTGACCGCTGCGGCCCCTCCGCTGCAGGTGGCCCCGGGGGTCCACCGCATCTCCGTGCCCCTTCCCTTTCCCCCGCGCGAGGTCGCCGCGTGGCTGATCGAGGGGCACTCGGGGCACGTGCTGGTGGACACCGGCATCGACACCCCGCCCGCGCGCGGCGCCCTGCGCGACGCGGCCGAGGAGCTGGGGGTGACGCCGCAGACGCTCGCCTTCGTGGTGCTGACGCACGCGCACATCGACCACTACGGCCTGGCCGGCCCCGTGCGCGAGTGGAGCGGCTGCCGGCTGGCCATGCACGCGCTGGAGGACGAGCTGGCGCGCCGCTTCGTGGAGCGCTGGCCCGAGGACCGCGCGGCGGTGGCGGAGAACTTTCGCGCCGGCGGCATTCCCGCGCCCCTGGCCCAGGCGCTGCTGGCCGCCTCCGACCGCATCCACCAGCGCTACGAGTACTATCGGCCGGACGTCCTGCTGTACGGGGAGCGGGGAACGCTGCCGGGCGGCGGGGGATGGGAGTGGATGCTGACCCCCGGCCATTCGCCCGGGCACGTGATGGCGTATCACCGCGAGCGGGGGATCCTGATCGCGGGCGACCACGTGCTGCCGCGCATCTCGCCCAACATCGGGGCGGACCTGTACGCGGAGGACCCGCTGGCGGACTACCTGGCCTCGCTGCGCCGCCTGCGAGAGCTGCCGGTGTCGCTGGTCCTTCCGTCGCACGGCGAGCCGTTCGCGGACCTGGCGGGGCGCATCGACTGGATCCTGGCGCACCACGACGAGCGCAACGCGCAGACGCTGGCGGCGCTGGAGCGGCCGCTGACGGCGTACGAGGTGACGCTGCGCCTGTTCCCCGAGCTGCCGCCGGACCACTTTCTGCACGCGCTGCGCGAGGCGCGCGCGCACCTGATCTACCTGTGCGGCAAGGGCGCGGTGGAGCGGGATGTGCGGGGCGGGGTGGAGGTGTGGGTGCGGGGGTAGGGTGAGGGCGTCGCAGGGCATCTGCTGTTCAGGCAGGGGTTGGGGGATGGGATGGCTTTACCCCACGGCCCGCTGCGCGGGAGGCCCTCTCCCCCGCCCGGCCTTTCGCTCGTTCCTCGCGACGGCGGGCGACCCCTCCCCCAACTGCGGGGGAGGGGTGGTGTGGGCAGAGTGCATCGTGCGCCGGACAGGTTCGCGCGCGGGCGGGGCGCCCCCCATCCCCGGCCCTTCCCCCACAAACTGCGTGGGGGAAGGGAGAACGGTGGGATCGTTCCGGAGCGCGCTCGAATTCTCCCCCTCTCCGCACGCAGTTTGTGCGGGGAGGGGCCCCCGCGGACGCAGCGAGATGCCCGTCGCGACCCGGAGACTAACGCACTAACGCACTAACGCACTAACGCACTAACGCACTTCCATGGACGAAAGCTGGCGCGACAACCTGGTCACCTCGCCGGACGGCATCGCGGAGCTCGTCCGCGGCACCCGGCGCATCGCCGTGCTGGGGATGAAGACGGAGGCGCAGGCGGGGCAGCCGGCGTTCTACGTCCCCGAGTACCTGCACAACGCCGGGCTCGACATCGTCCCCGTCCCCGTCTACTACCCCGACGTCACCAGCATCCTGGGAAAGAAGGTCTACCGCCGCGTGGCCGACGTCCCGGGGGAGATCGACCTGGTGAACGTGTTTCGCCGCTCGCAGGACGTGCCGCCCCACGTGGACGACATCCTCGCCGCGAAGCCGAAGGCGGTGTGGATGCAGAGCGGCATTCGCAACGACGAGGCGGCCAGGCGCTTCGCCGAGGCGGGGATCAGGGTGGTGCAGGACCGCTGCCTGATGGTGGAGCACCGCCGCGCCCGCTGACGACCAGCCGGGTGCCGCAAAGATTGAGAAACATTCTCAACGGACATCGCCCGCACGACCGCGCCCGGCGCGGCGTCCGGGCGATGCTGCAAGTGAAGGCCTTGCAAACACTTGCCGGCTGTGGGGAAAACACCTACAGCGGGTGGGGACGAACCTGATGTTGCCGCGTAGGCACGCCCGTGTTATATGGGGGTGCTCCGAACGGCGGCCGGGCGTTCCACCTGCCTGAGAGCCGGCGCGAGAGCCGCGCGGCGGCGGGTCGCGATCCCCCGTCCCCCGCGGCACATGGGTATTCTCCGTTCAGGCAGACGATGACCAGAGCCCTACGCATCGCAGCGCTGGCGCTGCTCCCGCTGGCCGCGGCGGCCAACTGCCGGCCGTACAAGCCGGCCCGCCCGCCCGAGCAGCCGATCGCGTTCTACCACAACGTGCACGCGGGCGCGCCCAACAACATCCCGTGCATGTACTGCCACTACACGGCCGACCGGTCGGTGGACGCGGGGATCCCCAGCGTGCAGCTGTGCGTGGGGTGCCACGTGCCGGGAAGCAGCGCGCCCACCTCGCTGCGCGGGCAGGCCACCCTGGCGTTCCCCAAGGTCAAGGACAACGGCCGCGACAGCGCCTGGTTCAACGAGGGGCAGAAGCTGGTCAACTACTGGCGCAACGGGCAGGGCATTCCCTGGGTGCGCATCCACAAGCTGCCGGAGCACGCCAAGTTCCCGCACTACACGCACGTCAACGTGGGGCTGGAGTGCCAGACCTGCCACGGCCAGGTGCAGGAGATGGAGGAGATGGTCCAGGCCTCGTCGCTGCGCATGGGCTGGTGCGTCAGCTGCCACCGCGGCGAGACGGAGCTTTCGGACCGCGAAGAAGCCGCCGTCCGCTCGCGCTCGTCGTTCATCCAGCGCATGGCCCGGCTGGAGCGCGAGGGCAGCGACCTGCGCGGCCTGCGCGCCACCTTCCCCAACCAGCGTGCGTCCACGGACTGCATGGTCTGCCACTACTGATGCGGCGCCCCGAGAGAAGGACGGCGAGGAGACAGCATGTCTGACGGAATGAAGAGGCGCACCTTCCTGAAGGTGCTGGGGGCGTCCGGGGCGGCGACCGCGACGGTGGGATGCTCCACCGGCGAGGTGGAGAAGCTGATCCCGTACACCATCCCGCCCGAGGACATCGTGCCGGGCGTGCCCACCTGGTACACCAGCACCTGCCGCGAATGCCCGGCCGGGTGCGGCATTCACGTGGAGACGCACGAGGGGCGCGTCACCAAGGTGGAGGGCAACCCCGAGCACCCCGTCAGCCACGGCAACCTGTGCCCGCGCGGCCAGGCGTCGGTCCAGGGGCTGTACCACCCCGACCGCTACCGCGGCCCCACGCTGATGGAGTTCGGCGTGGACCAGCCGCGCGAGGTGTCGTGGAGCCAGGCGGAGCGGGTGGTGGCGGAGGAGATCCGCCGCGCGCCCCGCGGCAGCGTGGTGTTCCTCACCGGCGGCTACACGGGGACGCTGGGAACGCTGGTAGACCAGTTCGTGGGGACGATCGGCGGGCGGCGGGTGGACTGGGCGCCGCTGGAGGACGCGCCCCGCGACCTGGACTTCGCCGACGCGGACCTGCTGGTCTCCTTCGGCGCGGACTTCCTGGAGACCTGGGGCTCGCCGGTCGACTACGCGTGGCAGTTCGCGCGGATGCACGGCTACCAGAACGGCCGCCGCGGCCGCTTCGTCTGGGTGGGCCCGCACCGCCCGCTGACGGGGCTGAACTCCGACCTGTGGATCCAGACGCTCCCCGGGACCGAGGCGCTGGTGGCGCAGGCGCTGGCCGGCGGCGCGGACCCGGGCCAGGTGGCCCGGCAGACCGGCCCCGCCGAGGGCGCCGCGGAGCGCGCCCGCGCGCTGCAGACGCTGCAGCAGTGGTGGGGCGAGGCCGCGCGCAAGGTGGCGCTGGGCCCCGGCGCCGCGGTGCAGGGCCCCAACAGCCAGGCGCTGCGCGCCGCCGTCGCCGGGCTCAACGGGCGCGGCGCTCCCGCCCCGGCGGACGCGCGGCCGATCCAGCAGCTGGTGCAGATGATGAACGCGGGCCAGGTGCGGGTGATCCTGATGGACGCCGCCAACCCGGTCCACACCCTTCCCGGCGGGCTGAAGTTCGCCGAGGCGCTGCGCAGGGTGCCGGTGCGCGTCAGCTTCAGCAGCGTGCCCGACGAGACGGCGAAGCTGGCCACGCACATCCTGCCGCAGAGCCACTTCCTGGAGCGCTGGGACGACTACGTGCCGCGCCCCGGCGTCTTCGAGCTGGTGCAGCCGGCGATGAAGCCGGTCTTCAACACCCGGGCCGTCGGCGAGATCGTCCTGGGGATCCAGGCGGGGCTGGGGATCGCCCCGACGACCGGCGGCGCGCCGAACACCACCTGGCTGGAGTACCTGCGCGCGGCCTGGGCCGGGCGCGCGGGGACGCAGGAAACG
>DASTNU010001137.1:0-2938 GCA_035720605.1 Longimicrobium sp.
CGCGCCATTTGACGGGCGCGCAGGTCGTTGCAGGACAGGGAGATGCCCTTTATCGTACCCCGCGTTTACGAATACGAGATCCCGGCGCCGCGCGTCGTAGACCCGCGCGTCACCGCGCTGCTGCGCTGCTTCGCCGTGCCCCCGGGGCAGGGCGCCGCGCCGCGCACCCTGGTTCTTGCCGCGCACCCGGACGACGAGACCATCGGTGTGGGGGGCATGTTTCCGCGCCTGGCGGGGCAGCTCACCATCGTGCACGTGACCGACGGGGCGCCGCGGCACCGGCGGCAGTGGGGGCGGCAGGAGTACCGCACCTGGGACGAGTACGCCGGCCAGCGCCTGGGCGAGGTGCGGTGCGCGCTGCGCGTGGCGGGGCTGGACGCGGAGACCTGCCGGCGGATGGAGGTGATGGACAGCGAGGTGTCGCTGAACCTGGTGCCGGTGGCGCGCCGGCTGATGGAGATCCTGGACGAGCTGCGCCCCGAGGTGGTGATCACCCATCCCTACGAGGGCGGCCACACCGACCACGACGCCACCGCCTTTGCCGCACGTGCCGCGTGCACGCTGCTGGCGCGCGAGGGCATCCCCGCGCCGGCGCTCATGGAGTTCACCTCGTACCACAACGAGGGCGGCGAAAAGGTGGTCAACCGCTTCCTTCCCTTCGACGGCGCGCCGGAGACGGAGGTGCCGCTCTCCGCCGGAGAGAAGGAGATGAAGCGGCGGATGTACGACTGCTTCCACACGCAGTACGGCGTGCTGCGCGACATGCCGGTGCGGGTGGAGCGCTTTCGCCCCGCGCCGCGGTACGACTTCACCCAGGCGCCGCACCCGGGGCGGCTGCGCTACGAGCGCTACCCGCTGGGCATTCGCGGCAAGCACTGGCGCAGGCTCGCCGCCGACGCCATCGAGCACCTGGGGCTGGAGCGCGCCTGGCACGACGGCGCCCGCCGCGAGTCTCCCGGCCTGGTGCTGGCCCGCTGACGCCGGGAAACGTCAACGGCAAGGGGTACAGAGTAACAGAGTCAGACAGAGGCACACCCTGGCCTCTGTCTGACTCTGTTTTCTCCGTACCCCAGTTGTTCTGGATTACGAGAACATGTCGTCGCCGAAGGTGAAGCCGCCGCCCTTGGGGCCCTTCTTGGGGCGCTCCGTCTTCGCGCGCTGGTAGGTGCCGCTCTCCGCCCGGCTGATCTTGCGGTGGGCGGCCAGCCCCTCCAGCAGCAGCTCCGCCGCCGCCACCGTCATCCCCGCGTCGTCGCCGTCGTACAGCCCGGACTCCTCCAGCGCCTCCACCAGCCCGGGCACCCCGCGCAGCCCCTGCAGGCACGCCTCCGCCGACGCGCCGTCGGAGATCTGCAGCACGCCCCCGTGGTCGAAGTGCTCCACCACCCCGTCCAGCGAGTCCAGGTCCCAGGTGCGGTCGAAGACGTCGCGCGCGGCCGCCGCGATCAGGTCCCTGGCGATGGCGTCCGCGCCCTGCAGCTCGCCCTCGTACTCCAGCTCCATCTTCCCCGTGATGGAGGGGAGCGCCGCGTACACGTCGGCCACGCGCGGCAGGATGCGCGGCTCTCCGGCCACGATGGCGCGCCGCTCCGCGTTGGCCACCGCCGTCTCCAGCACCGAGATGGGCATGCGCTGCGACACGCCGCTGCGCCGGTCGACGCGCTTGTCGTCGCGGGCCAGGAACGCCACCCGCTCCACCAGCTCCGCCACGAACGGCGGCACCTCCACCGGCTGCGCGCCGTTGTCGCGGCGGGCCCACGCCGCCTCCTGCCGGGTGATCGCCATCCCCTCTTCGGGCGTGCGCGGGTAGTGCGTCTGGATCTCCGCGCCGATGCGGTCCTTGAGCGGGGTGATGATCTTGCCGCGCGCCGTGTAGTCCTCCGGGTTGGCGCTGAAGACCAGCAGCACGTCCAGCGGCATCCGCACGGGAAATCCCTTGATCTGGATGTCGCCTTCCTGCAGCACGTTGAACAGCCCCACCTGCACCTTGCCGGACAGGTCCGGCAGCTCGTTGATGGCGAAGATCCCCCGGTTGGCGCGCGGCAGCAGCCCGAAGTTGATGGTCAGCTCGTCGCTGAGCAGGTGGCCGCCCCGCGCGGCGCGGATCGGGTCCATGTCGCCGATCAGGTCCGCCACCGTCACGTCCGGCGTCGCCAGCTTCTCCACGTAGCGCCGGTCCGGGCCCACCCACTCGATCGGCGCGTCGTCGCCCTCCGTCTCCAGCAGCTGGCGGCCGTACTTGCTGATGGGATTGAACGGGTCGTCGTTCACCTCGCTGCCGGCCAGCACGGGGATGGCCTCGTCCAGCAGCGCGGTGAGCTGGCGCAGGATGCGGCTCTTGGCCTGCCCGCGCAGCCCCAGCAGGATGAAGTTGTGCCGCGCCAGCACCGCGTTCACCAGCGCCGGCACCACGGAATCCTCGTAGCCCACGATGCCGGGAAACACCGTCTCGCCGGCACGCAGCCTGGCGATCAGGTTGTCGCGGATCTCCGCCTTCACGGAGCGCGGGTGGTATCCGGAGGCGCGCAGGGCGCCGAGCGTCGTGGGGCGCTGGGTCATCGTTCCTTCGTTGTTCTGGAATCGTCTCGCACTGGATGGGCGGGACCGCACGGCGCCGCAAGAACCGTGACGGCGCGGGTGCGAAATCCCCGCACGCTCCGCCCTGGTGCAGATCAGCCGCCTCCCCCCCCGGGCGATTGATACCGATTGCGTTCTGATCGAGTGACGTGCCGTCCGCCCGCGGGAGCGAATGAATTCGCTGCTGGAAAGTCGCAAAGTCCGCCTGCGCGGACTCGGCGGCCCGACCGCGTGCGACGTCTCACGCACCTGTGCGTCCGCACGGGGAAACCGGCCGCTCCCGTGCCCCGCGGCAGGGCTCCCATCCGCCGACCGTCTACCATCCGAACCGGGTGGCCGGCCGTCCGCCGCGGGCCCGCCC
>DASTNU010001138.1:0-3233 GCA_035720605.1 Longimicrobium sp.
CGCCGGGGAGGCGGTGATGACGTACGCCGAGCTGGACGCGCGGGCCAACCGCCTCGCGCACCGGCTGCGGCGGATGGGGGTGGGCGGCGAGCGGCGGGTGGCGGTGATGCTGGAGCGCTCCGCCGCCATCGTCGTCGCGGAGCTGGCGGTGCTGAAGGCGGGCGGCGCGTACGTCCCGCTGGACCCCGCGGGACCGGCGGAGCGTGCCGCGTACATGCTGCAGGCCGCGGACGCCGCCGCCGTCCTCACCCGCGCCGGGCTGCGGGAGCGCGTCCCGTCCATCGGCATCCCCGTGCTCGCGCTGGACGGGGAAGAGGCGGTTCTGGGATCGGAACCGGCCGAGCCGCCGGCGGTGGAGGTGGATGCGGACCAGCTGGCGTACGTCATCTTCACCTCCGGCTCCACCGGCCTGCCGAAGGGCGTCGCCGTTGCGCACCGCGGCGCCGCCAGCCTGCTGGCCTGGTTCCGCGACCGGTTCGGGATGGCTCCCGGCGCCCGCCTGCTGCAGACGGGGAGCCCCACCTTCGACGTCTCGGTGCTGGAGACGTGGGGGACGCTGGCCGCCGGCGCCACCATCCACCTGGTGGACGAAGCGGTGCGCACCGATCCGCCGCGGCTGCTGGCGTGGATGGACGCGCGGGAGATCGAGGTCTGGCCCGCCAGCACCCCCGCGGCCGAGGCGGTGATGGAGGCGATGGAGCGCGGCGCGCCGCGGCCCCGCGCCCTGCGCGCGCTGCTGGCCGGCGGCGACGTCCTGCGCCGGCGCCCGCCCGCCGGGCTGCGGCTCCACAACGTCTACGGCCCCACGGAGAACACCTGCGCCAGCACCACGGTGGAGGTCGCGCCGGAGGGCGCCGGCCTGCCGCCGATCGGCCGGCCGATCTGGAACCAGCAGGCGTACGTGCTGGACGCGCGCCATCAGCCGGTGCCCGTGGGCGCGGCGGGCGAGCTGTACCTGGCGGGCGCCGGCCTGGCCCGCGGCTACCTGGGCCGCCCGGGGCTCACGGCGGAGAAGTTCCTCCCCTGCCCGCTGTCGCGGACGCCCGGCGCGCGGATGTACGCCACCGGCGACCGGGTGCGCTGGCTGGCCGGCGGCGAGCTGGAGTACCTGGGCCGCTTCGACACGCAGGTCAAGCTGCGCGGCTACCGCATCGAGACCGGCGAGATCGAGGCGGCGCTGCTGGCGCACCCGGCCGTCGCGGAGGCGGCGGTGGTGCTGCGGCACGAGGGCGCCGGCCGGCTGGTCGCGTACCTGTCGCCCGCGGAAGGTGTGACGGCGCCCTCCCCGGCGGAGCTGCGGGAGCACCTGCGCGCGCGGGTGCCCGACTACATGGTCCCGTCGGTGTTCGTGGCGATGGACGCGCTGCCGCTGTCGTCCAGCGGCAAGGTGGACCGCAATGCGCTCCCCGATCCCGTCGCCGCGCCGCGCGCCGCCGCCCGCCCGCAGACGGGGGTGGAGCGGCGGATCGCGCGGGTGTGGGAGGAGGTGCTGGGGATCGGCGGGGTGGGGCTGGAGGACAACTTCTTCGAGATCGGCGGGCACTCGATGCTGATCGCGCGGATGCAGGAGCGGCTGGCCGGGGAGCTGGGACGCGAGGTGACGGTGGTGGAGCTCTTCCAGTTCCCCACGGTCGCGTCGCTGGCCGCGCACCTGGATGCCGGCGCCGCGGCGGACGAGTCGGCGGACGCCGCGCCCGTGGAGGCGGCGGAGCGCGGCAGCAGCCGGCGGGAGATGATGCGGCGGCGGCGGTGAGGAGGGTGAGGGGGAGTGAGTGGAGGTGCGCCTCGGAGAGTGCGGCACCGGGGGCAGGCACTCCCGGCTGCGCCGGGAGGCCCTCTCCCCCGCCGCCTGCGCCGCTCGTTCCTCGCGGCTCGGCGGCGACCCCTCCCCCAACTTCGGGGGAGGGGTGGTAGGGGACGGTTCTGTGCGCTGCGGCCGGTGTGGCGCGAGGGGCGGGCGCCCCCCATCCCCGGCCCTTCCCCAACAAACTGCGTGGGGGAAGGGAGAACGGCAGGTTCTGTCCGAAGCGCGATCGAATTCTCCCCTCTCCCGCGCAGTTTGCGGGAGAGGGGCCGGGGGTGAGGGGTCCGCGCGCAGCGCGACGCTGTTCGCAGTTGCAGTTCTCCCCCTCTCCTCGCGCAGTTTGCGAGGGGAGGGGGCGGGGGGGAGGGGCCCCTCGCGGGCGCAGTGAACTGCCCCGTCGACGCACCTCGGACTTTTTGGCGCTCGCGTTTCGCGAGGCGCAGGGACGCCCAGATGGCGGAGCTGGACGCGTGAGCACACTCCTGGACAAACTGGCGGCGCTGGCGCCCGAGAAGCGCAGGCTGCTGGAGGCGCGGCTGCGCGCGCAGCGCGGCGCCGCGGCGGCCGCGCTCGCGGCGCTGCCACGCGTGGAGGGCGCGCGCAACGAGTTTCCGGCCTCGTTCGCGCAGCAGCGGCTGTGGGTGCTGGACCGCATCACCCCGGGCACCGCCGCGTACAACATCCCCTTCATCGGCCGGCTCAGCGGCCCGCTGGACGCGGCGGCGCTGGAGCACGCGCTGAACGCCATGCGCCGGCGGCACGAGACGCTCCGCACCACCTTCGCGGAGCGCGAGGGAACGACGCTGCAGGTGGTGCACCCGTTCGCGCCGGTCCCGCTCCCCGTCCTCGACCTTTCCGGCGTCGCGCGGGCGGAGCGGCAGGCAGAGGCGGGCCGCGTGGCGCACCAGGAGATCAACACCGGCTTCGACCTGGAGCGCGGACCCCTGTTCCGCGCCCGGCTGGTGCGGCTGGCGGCGGAGGAGCACCTGCTGTTGACGTGCATGCACCACATCGTCACCGACGGGTGGAGCATGGGGGTGATGGTGCGCGAGATGAACGCGCTGTACGACGCCTTCCGCCGCGGCGAGCCGGATCCGCTCCCCCCGCCGGCGCTGCAGTACGCGGACTTCGCGGCCTGGCAGCGCACGCACCTGCAGGGCGAGGTGCTGGCGGGGCAGACGGAGTTCTGGCGCCGCGCGCTGGGGGATGCGCCCCCGCTGGAGCTGCCGACGGACCGGCCGCGCCCCGCGCGCACCAGCTTTCGCGGCGACCACCTGCGCTTCGAGCTCCCGGCGGAGCTGGGCGCGCGGCTGCGCTCGCTGGCGGTGCGCGAGGGCGCGACGCTGTTCACCGTGCTGCTGGCGGCCTGGCGGGCGGTGCTGGGCCGCCACGCGGGGCAGGACGACGTGGTGGTGGGCACCGCCGTCGC
>DASTNU010001139.1:0-2167 GCA_035720605.1 Longimicrobium sp.
CGACCAACTCCTTGCTCTCGGTGAAAGGACCGTCGACGACGGTGCGCTTGCCGCCGTCGTACTGCACGCGCCAGCCCTTGCTGCTGGGTTGCAGGCCCGATGCGTCGAGCAATGCGCCCGCGCGCGCCAGTTCCTCGTGGAAGGCCGCCATCGCCTGGAACAGCGGCTCGGGGTTGGGGGGAAAGCGGCCGGCCTCGCTGTCGGGAGTGGCCTTGACGATGATCATGAAGCGCATGGTCGTATCTCCGTCTCGTTGGGTTCGAGAGCCGGGTTCTACGGGGTGTGAACCTTCGCTCTGTCATGGCGACGAACGGAGTGCGGCGAGATCGACACGAGGAGGGAGATCGATCCAAACAGGCAATTTCACGCAAAGCCGATCCATCCAGCCGGTACCGATTGAATTGAAATCGCCGCAACGACTACGCGGTGTCCGCCTTCGCGGACAAAGTTCCTGCTGCGCGCCGGGTGAGGTGCACGGAGGCTACCCTCGAGCAGTTGAAGCCCCGCGCAGTTTGCGGGGCTTACCGCGGTTGTTGCGGCGGGTTCACCCGCTCAGGGAAGAGCCAGGGGTCCCGCAGGCAGATTCCACGGGGCAGGCGCGTTGCAATCGTCGAGCGCCTGCCCGGTTCTTGCAGCGGACGGCGGCCGACATCGAGCCTGAAAGGAAGCGCCGGGAGTCCATTCGCCCGGCGCCGCCCCTCCACAACCCGTTCCCGCGACGACCGATGCGCAACGCGAGCCGCTTGCTGGCCCTGCCCGTCCTTGCCTCCGCCCTGCTGGCTGGCTGCTCTTCAAAGAACGGCGAGGCGTCGGATGCTACGCCGGGACAGGCCGGGACAGCGGAAGGCGGTGCACGGGCATCCGCCGGGCAGTGCACGCCCCTGGAGACGCGCGACCCCAACGGGCGCGGCCAGGAGCCTGCGTTCCAGGGGCAGACGCGGACGTGCGGCGTGCGCTCCGACGTCGCCTTCGACGTGCAGGTGGTCGCACGCGGGCTGAACGACCCGTGGTCGGTGGAACCGCTGCCGGACGGCCGCTTCCTGGTCACCGAAAAGCCCGGGACGATGCGCATCGTCTCCGCCAGCGGCCAGGTCGGCGCGCCGATCGCGGGGGTGCCGGAGGTGGACGGGCGAGGGCAGGGCGGGCTGCTGGACGCGGCGCTCAGCCCCGGCTTCGCCACCGACCGCACCGTCTTCTGGAGCTATACCGAGCCGCGCGAGGGCGGCAACGGCACCAGCGTCGCGCGCGGCGTGCTCTCCGCGGACGGCTCGCGGCTGGAGCAGGTGCGCGTGATCCTGCACACGCAGCCCACCTACGCCAACAACATGCACTACGGCTCGCGGCTGGCGTTCGGGCAGGACGGCATGCTGTACGTGACGATGGGCGAGCGCTCCGACCGCGAGACGCGACCGCAGTCGCAGCAGCCCGGCAGCCACCTGGGCAAGACGCTGCGCATCGCCCCCGACGGCTCCGTGCCGCGCGACAACCCGCTGGCGGGCCAGTCAGGCGCGCTGCCGGAGATCTGGTCGCTGGGCCACCGCAACATCCAGGCGGCCGCGTTCGATCCGCAGGGCCGGTACTGGACCATCGAGCACGGCACGCGGGGCGGGGACGAGCTGAACCAGGTGCAGCCGGGAAGGAACTACGGCTGGCCGGTCGCGGCGTACGGCATCGAGTACCGCGGCGGCACCATCAGCTCCGCCGCCGGCGAGGCGCAGACGCAGCGCGCGGGCACCGAGCAGCCCGTCTACTACTGGGACCCGGTCATCGCTCCTTCGGGCGCGCAGTTCTACACGGGCGACGCGTTCCCGGCGTGGCGCAACAGCCTGTTCGTCGGCGGGCTGGCCAGCATGCGGCTGGTGCGGCTGACGATCGAGAACGACCGCGTCACCGGCGAGGAGCACCTGCTCACCGACCGCAACAAGCGCATCCGCGACGTGCGCCAGGGGCCGGACGGCAACCTCTACCTCGTCACGGACGAGGAGAACGGCGAGCTCTGGAGGATCGCCCCGCGGCGTTGAGATCGGATCATCGGATCCAGATAGAGAAAAAGATTTGGCCTCACACGGAGTCAACGGAGTCTAGAGCAACTACTCCGTTAACTCCGTTGACTCCGTGTGAGGGCCAATTCTTTTGCCGTTCAGGACGACTCGCCGGCGTTCTGTCC
>DASTNU010001140.1:0-5288 GCA_035720605.1 Longimicrobium sp.
CACCTTCCACGCCGCCATCTGCAGCGGGTAGTTCCAGGGGATGATGGCCCCGCACACGCCCACCGGCTCGCGGCGCGTGTAGTTGAGGTACGGCCCGGGGACGGGGATGACGTCGCCGCCCATCTTGTCCGCCCATCCCGCGTAGTAGCGAAAGCACTCGATGGACTCGCGGATGTCGATGGTGCGCGCCTCGCGCACCGGCTTGCCGTTGTCCATCGTCTCCAGGCGGGCCAGCTCGTCGGCGCGCTCCTCCAGCCGGTCGGCGATGGCGTTCAGCAGCTTGCCGCGCTTGCGGGCGTCCAGCTTCTGCCACGCGTCGCTCTCGAACGCCTCGCGCGCGGCGCGCACCGCGCGGTCCACGTCGTCCGCCGTGGCCGAGGCGACCTGGGTGAGCGGCTCCGCGGTGGCCGGGTTGATGGTCTCGAAGGTGTCGCCGGAGGCGGCGTCCTGCCACTCGCCCCCGATGAACAGCCGTCCCGGCTGGATCTCCAGCGTCGCCGTGTCCGTCATGGTCTCGTATCTCAGAAGTGCGTTCAGACTGCTCGAAAGTTCGCGACTACGACTGCAGGTTTCGGGCGTGTCCCCGGTGCCGACGACAGGGTCGGCCTTGCGACAGGCATCTCACTGCGTCCGCGGGTGCCCCCTCCCCCGGCCCCGATGGCGCGGCGCCGGGCTCCACGCGAGGAGCACGCCCCCTCCGTGCCGGTGCCCAGCTTTGCGCCGAGTACTCAGCCGTCCACAACCCCTCCCCCGAAGTTGGGGGAGGGGTCGCCCGCCGTCGCGAGGAACGAGCGAAAGGCCGGGCGGGGGAGAGGGCCTCCCGCGCAGCGGGCCGTGGGGGAGAACCTGCCCTGCCCCGATCCCCGCCACGCCGCACCGGTCCGTCCCTTCACCCGCTCACCCCCAGTCCCACCTAAACGACGGAAGACGCCCGGTCCCCTGACCGGGCGCCTTCCCCTTCACCCGCGGCGGCTTACTTGCCGGTGAACTGCGCCGTGCGCTTCTCCACGTAGGCGTTCAGCCCCTCCTTCGCATCCGAGGAATTGAACAGCAGCGCCTGCAGCTCGCGCTCCAGCGCCAGTCCCTGCTCCAGCGGCAGCTCCGCGCCGCTCTGGCAGCTGCGCTTGATGTTGCCCACCGCGAAGGTCGCCTTGTTGGGACGCGTGAACTGGCGCGCGTACTCCAGCACCTGGGCCAGGAAGGCGTCGCGTCCCTCCGCGTCCAGCACCCGGTTCACGATCCCCATCCCCGCGGCCTCGTCGAAGTCGATGTTGTTTCCCTGCACCATCAGCTCGATCGCCTTCGAGGTGCCGACGAGCTTGGTCAGCCGCTGCGTGCCGCCGGTGCCGGGAAGCACGCCCAGCGCCACCTCCGGCAGGCCGATCTTTCCCGCGCCGCGCCGCGCGACGCGCAGGTCCGCCGCCATGGCGATCTCCAGCCCGCCCCCCACCGTGTGGCCGTTGAGCGCCGCGATCACCAGCTTGGGCGTGTGCTCCAGCCGCAGCAGCGTCTCGTTGGCGTGAAGGCAGAAGTAGTACTTCCAGGTGGGGTCCGCCTGCTGCAGCATGTTGATGTTGGCGCCCGCGCAGAAGAACTTCTCGCCCTTGCCGGTGATGACGATCACGTCCACCGAGGTGTCGAACCGCGCGCGCAGGATGGCCGCGTCCAGCTGGCGCATCATCTCGTGCGTGTACGTGTTCGCCGGCGGGTCGTCCAGGGTGAAGACGGCGACGCCGTCCTGCACCTCGTAGTGCACCAGCGTCTGGGTCTCGGTCGGCACTTCTGCGGTCGCGGTAGCCATCGTCTCTATCAGGTCGAAAGAAAGGTGAACGTCGCGCGGGCGGCTGCTACTCCGGCCCCGCCGTGCGCCAGAAGCTGGGGCGCGAATCGCCGGGCGTGGCGTCCGTGGCCCCGGCGGGGACCACCGCGCCCTCCGGCAGGTAGCCCTCCACGAAGATGCGGTACATGTCGTCCACCAGCCGGTCCAGCGGCACGTCGCGCTCCGGCCGGTGCCAGTTGTACAGCCAGTTCATCATCCCGAACATGGCGAAGGTCGCCACCCGCGGGTCCACCCCGCCGCCCGGGCGCAGCTCCGTCAGGATGTCCATGGCCAGCTGGGTGAGCCGCCGCTTCTTGGCGTTCACCCGGCGCCGGTAGTCCCCCGTCAGCGCCTCCGCCTCGTGCGAGAGCACCTTCATCTCCGCCTGGTTGGCGGTGAAGTAGCGAAGGTGGTTCTCCATCAGGATGCGCAGCCGCCGCAGGGGCTGCTCCTCGCCCTCCAGCAGCCGCTCCAGGTTGGCCAGCAGCGTGCCGAAGGCGTGGTCCTGGATCAGGAAGAGCAGCTCTTCCTTGCTGTTGAAGTAGTAGTACAGCCCCGACAGGCTCACCCCGGTGGCGCGGGCGATGTCGCGGATGCTGGCCTGGTGGTAGCCCTTCTCCGCGAAGATCTGCGCGGCGGTGCGGAGAATGCTCTCCAGCTTCTCGTCGTACGCGCTTCTCTCGTCCGTCATCAGGCCCTGGCTGGCGGCGGCGGAAACCGTGGTTCGAACGCTCGTCAACCTATCCCGCGCCGGGAAACGGTGTCAAGCGCGCGGGCCCCCGTTGACCGCGCGCCCGCGCGCCCCTAAACTTCTGCATCGTCCGGCTTTCCGCCCGTGCAGCTCCCGCTTTCTCCCAGTGCAGATGCGCCTTCGTTTCTCGCGCCGCGCGCTCGCCGCGTCGGCCGTCCTGCTGCTGCTTGCCGCCTGCGACGACGGGCCCACCGGCCCCACGTCGTACGTGCAGCAGGCGGCGGGCGGCGTGTGGGTGGCCGTGGCGGAGCCGGCCGCGCTGCCGCGGGTGGAGAGCTGGCTGCCCTACGTGGGCGAGGGCCAGGCGGCCGCCACCCTGCGCGACATGCGCGACCGCGCCGCGCGGGCCCGCACCGCGGGGCGGGTGGAAGAGGCGATGGCGCTGGAGGACGAGATGATGCGCGTCGCCGCGTCGTCCATGGCCAGGCCGCCGGAGCCGGCGCGCCTGCTGGCCGCCGCGGCCGCGCTGGACCAGTGGGTGGAGCGCGCCCGCGCCCGCCTGGCGCTGGGCAGCTACCCGGAACTGGCGGCGTCCACCGTCCTGGTGGCCGCGGAGGCCGACGCCGCGCGCGGCGCCCTGGCGCGGGACGACGGCGCGGCCGTCGTGCAGCACCTTACCCGCGGCACGCTGGCGGCGCGGGAGCACGCGCCGGTGGCGGTGGGGCTGCGGCTGATGGCGGCGGTGGAGGCGCGGCTGGCCCGCGAGGCGGGGGAGAGCGCGGGGGTTCGCCGCGCCCGCCACCTGCTGGCCGACGCGCGCGAGGGCCTGGCCACGGGCGACAGCGTGCGGGCGCTGAGGCGCGCCGTCTACGCGCTGCAGCTGCTGGACGCGGAGGGGATCGCCGTCCCCGCGCCGGCGCCGGGAACGGTTGATCCTCCCCGGCCGTTGCAGTAGATTTCAGGCCGTTCGCGGGATCGGAGTTTGATCCGGCGTGCGGATGAGTACCTGCCGCGATGGCGGAACCGGTAGACGCACCGCACTCAAAATGCGGCGCCCGCAAGGGCATGGGGGTTCGAGTCCCCCTCGCGGTACTCTCCAGACTACTTCGAGTCCGACTCCGGGCACTCACACGCCGGCCCGCTCCTCTCCCGGAGCGGGCCGGTGCTTTTTCGTACGGTACAGGCGGGCGCGCGCCGGTGCTTTTTCGATACAGATGTGCTCGCCGGAAGCCGCTCGTGCAAACGCATTGTTTTGTAGATGGTTTGTCGAAAGCTGAATTTCCCGGAAAGCCACCAACTTGGCGGGTGAACCGCGGGTTCGGCGGCCGATCGTTCAAACTGGATGTTCCCCAACTCTTTGGCCAGCGAGGGAATTCGAGATTCTCAGTTATTGACGTGTTGCGCGATCGTTCTGCATGTCGAATGAAAACCGGGGTTTGCAACGATAGTGTCTCATTGGTCCCGGGTGATTGACATCTCTTTTTCGTCGCCCCAGCTTGCCTCGCCGGCTGCCGCTGCTTGCCGCTTCTTCGCGCAAGCCTCCCCCCGTCCCGAACGCATCCATGTCCAACTCGTCTCGCCCGGCCGTCGCCGGGCTTCTGCTGCTTGCCACGCTCGCCGCGTGCGACGGCCGGGAGCCGGTCGCGGCCCCCGCCCCCGCGCCGCCGGCGCAGCTCGCGCAGCTCGACTGCCGGGTGACCGTCGCCACGGGCGCCATGCGGTGCGCCGCCGCCGACCCCGGCGCCGGCGAGGCCAGCGGCCTCGTCACGGGCGGGCAGGGCGTGTACGTGTTCCTGCAGGCGAGCAACCACGCCTACAACAACATCAGCGAGATCTTCTCCATCGACGTCACCGTCCAGAACCTGATCCCGCAGGCGCTGGGCACCACCGACGGCGTGACCAAGGACGGGAACGCGGTGCGGGTCTTCTTTCACCAGGACCCGGTCGCCACCGACGGCTCCGGGCTGCCGGTCTCGGTCGCCAACGCCGACGGCACCGACTTCTTCCTCACCGCCGGCCAGGAGTACTTCTTCTACGACGAGCTCCTGCAGACCAACCAGACGTCGGGGGCGGTGGACTGGCAGTTCAACGTCCCCGTCGGCGTGGCGACCTTCGGGTTCCAGGTGTTCGTGGCGGCCGCGGTGCAGTTCCCCAGCGGGTGGGTGGACGTCACCCCCGCCGCCGACAGCATGGTGCCGGGCGCCGTGCAGCCGCTGACCGCCACCGTGCGCAACGCGGTGGGCAAGGCGCTCCCCAGCGCCACCGTCACCTGGGGCACCTCCGACCCCGGCGTGGGGACGGTGGACGCGTCCGGCAACTTCACCGCCGTGGCGCCGGGGAGCGCCACCATCACCGCCACCAGCGGGGTGCGCAGCGGCACGGCGGCCATGGCGGTGTGCCCGGACCTGGCCGTGGGCGGCGTCTACACGGCGGTGATGCCCGCCGCGGCGTCGGTGTGCTTCCCCGGCGGCGGGTCGGGGGCGGAGTACACCTACATGCCGGTGAACCTTTCCGCGGCGGCGGCGCTGTCGCTGACCGTGACGGGGTCGGGGATCATTCCCGTCACCGGGCCGCCCAGCCCGTCGCTGCAGCCCGGCGGCTCGCTCCTGCTCAACCGGCTGGAGGACACGGAGCGGCGCGACCGCATCCACGGCGAGATGCTGGAGCGCGACCGGTCGCTGGCGCAGGGGCTGCTGGCCCGCCCCGGCACGCGCGTGAGCCGCGGCGCCCGCGGCGGGCCCAGCCGGCTGATCGTCCCGGGCACGCCCTCGGTCGGCG